>JALYKQ010000273.1 GCA_030774675.1 Gemmatimonadota bacterium
GAAAAGGGAGGCATGGTCCACTGGACGCACCACGACCCGGAAGGGAGGCACGTGGCAGGTTGGCTTAAACACAGCGGGCGGACCTATCAGTAACACCCGGTGCGTGTTCCCCTCCTGGACGCAACCCAACAACTCATTGAACCGGAGCGGAAATAATGCGGCTTTCATCCGCGAGATTCGGATGCTTGATACAATTCTTCCCGCCCGGTTAATTCGAGCGTTGTTATGCGGCGTCGTTCTGAAGTCTTACATGACTATCCTGCACTGTCTTGCAAATGAAATATATCTGGAACTTCCAGGATGAGAACATGAAAAAGTCGGACGCGAGCCAAAGCCAGTCGGCATCGGAGCTCATCTCGAAAAGAATCGCCGAACTCGGGGATTGGCGCGGGGAAACCCTCAGCAGAATGCGCAAGCTCATCAAGGAAGCAGACCCGGACGTCATCGAGGAGTGGAAGTGGAGGGGCACTCCGATTTGGTCGCACGACGGCATCATCTGCACTGGCGAATCCTACAAGAATGTCGTGAAGCTTACCTTCGCCAAGGGCGCGTCTCTGAAGGATCCGGCCCGTCTCTTCAACTCGAGTCTCGACGGAAACGTACGCCGCGCGATCGACATCCACGAAGGAGAGGAAGTTGACGAGTCCGCCTTCAAGGCGCTCGTTCGCCAAGCGGTCGCCCTCAACAGTTCTGGCAAGTCGAAACCTTCGAAGAAAGCGAAGTCGTAAGGGATTCCGCCCCTGAACAGGTCCGACATCGGGGTGGGGGAGGTGTTGTTCCGCCGAGCGTACCCAGGTTGAAGATGGCCTCGACAGTCGCAAGGAGCGAATAGTGGGAATACTGGACCCAGCGCGCGCCATGACCTCGACAACATCATCGCGCCCCTCCTCGAAAGCCTTCACGAAGCCTTATAAGCAGAAGGAAACGGTGAATGCCGCCTAACGAACGTTGCAGCACACAAGCACTTTTCGGATGCGGCTTCGGCGCAAGGGTTATAGCGTGCTTGCAGCTGAACCAGGGCGTTAGGTAGCGCCAATGGATGATGGGCCTTTGAGAACGCATCGTCCTGGCGTCCTGATAACAGAGAGTGCGAATGACGAGACAGGTCGCATGCGTGGCTGCTTTCTATGATATCCATGGCAATCTGCCAGCGCTCGAGGCTGCCCTAGCTGACGCCGAAGCGACCGACGTCGAGTTGTTCGTGTTCGGTGGCGACCTCGCGCTCGGTCCGATGCCGCGCGAGACGCTCGATCAACTCATCGGGCTTGGGTCACGTGCCAGCTACCTGCGCGGGAATTGCGATCGCCTCATGGTTGATGCGATCGACGGTCGGTCACTCACCTCGCTTCCGCCTGCTGTCCAAGAATCGATAGCGTGGGCCGCGGGACAACTTGACGAGTATCACCGCGACTTCCTCGCTGGCCTGCCGGAGACCCTCACCGTAAATATCAACGAGCTTGGGGCTGTCTTCTTCTGTCATGCAACCCCTCGAAGCGATGACGAGATCGTCACCGCGCGGACTTCGGATGAGCGCCTCGGTCCGATTCTAGCGCAGGTCACGCAGGCGGTCGTGGTCTGCGGACACACTCACATGCAGTTCCACCGCCGACTTGGCAAGTTGGATCTCGTCAACGCCGGGAGTGTCGGAATGCCCTACGGTGGAACCGGCGCGCATTGGTTGCTTCTCGGTCCACAAATCGACCTCAGGCGAACAGCCTATGATGGGGCGCGCGCAGCCGAGCGCATCGGGACGACTTCCTACCCCGGGGCGGCGGAATTCGCTGCTCGATACGTCTTGCATCCTCCATCGGAGGAGGAAATGCTCCCGCTGCTGGGCTCTTAGCAACGGAGATCGGACTCGTGACGAAGCGTCGCAAAGTCATCGTCCACATCGCCACCAGCGCGGACGGCTATATCGCGCGTTCCGACGGCGATCTCGAGTGGCTGACGTCCCGCCCGGCACCGAAAGGTTTCTATGGAATGAACGCCTTCATGAAGTCGGTTGACACGAAGGTGCTTGGCCGGAAGACCTACGAGGTGAGCCTGCGATTGGGGGCGAAGTTCGACTCAAAGAATCGGAACATCGTTTTCTCCCGTCATCCGCCGCCAGCGAACGCCTCGTCGGGCGTGGAGTTCGTGAACCATGCAATCGGCCCATTCGTGAGCCGTCTTCGAGAGCAGCCTGGCAAGGATATCTGGTTGATGGGCGGTGGCGAGATCATCGCCTCGTTTCTCGACGCGCACGCGATCGACGAGTTCGTCATCAGTGTGGCCCCCATTTTCATTGGGGACGGCATCCCATTGATAGCGCGGCGTCATCGTCACGTGCCCTTGGATTTGCGATCCGTCGAACGATTTGAAGATGGCTTGATTCAACTGCACTACTGCGTACAGAACAAGCAGTCTTGATGACGTGGAGCGCTACTCGAACGGAATGGCCGCTCTCATCGGGGCGTCGTCGAGAACAAGATTGAACCGCGCATCTTTGATCGCGGTCTAACGGACGTGGCACCGGGCAAGCACCTTCGGCTGCGGCTTCAGGCTAGGATGGTAGTGTGCCTGAAGCTGAACTACTGCGTTAGACCGACCCAAACCCGTCAGTTTCATATGTATATATCGCGCGCGTTCCTCCTCGTGATCGTGTTGACCGTGCCGCTAGCTGCTCTGGCTCAGGACAGCGCAGAGATCACTCCTGGCGCGCGCGCGCGTCTCTACATCGCCCCCGGAGGAACCGAGCGAATAGGTTTCGTAAAACGAATAACCGCTGACACACTTTTTCTCAGAACCTGTGGCCGCTGTGAAGTCGAAGCGGTTCCGTATGCCGCCATTCAACACGCGGAGATAAGTATTGGCCGCGGCGGATACCCACTCCGGGGGGCTGCCATTGGCGCGTTGGTCGGTGCAGTAATTGGCGCTTTCGTCATTGCTCCCTGCCCGGGCGGGACTCCCGGCAGCGATCTGACGTCCTGTGGCTTCAGCCGAACTATGGGGGCATTGACTGGCACACTCGTCGGCGTATTCGCCGGAGGTGCACTCGGGAGATGGTGGCCGAAAGAACGGTGGCGCCCCGCTCGCGTCGTGTCGGCGTTCACTCTGCGCGGCGGTCTAACGAACGTTGCAGCTGAACTAGGGCGTTATTCGATCGCCCATCCTTCTCGATGATGAAAGAAAGAATCTCACGGGCCCTTACGCCTTCGTGCAGCATCATGCAACGGGCGCGTTCCGGCGGCAGCGTCGAGAGACGCCAATGAAGCAGTCGATCGTCCACGTCTCCCTACTGGTTCGAGACTACGATGAAGCGATCCGGTTCTATACTGAGAAGCTCAATTTCAGAGTAGTCGAGGACACCTATCAGCCACAACAGAACAAACGGTGGGTATTGATCACCCCTCCGGGGTCAGACAGTCCGGCCCTCCTGTTGGCTAAGGCATCGACCCCTGAGCAAGACCGCGCTGTTGGGAACCAGACGGGCGGGCGCGTCTTTCTCTTCCTTTGTACCGACGATTTCTGGCGCGATTACCGCAGAATGGTCGCTCTGAACATCACGTTCATCCGCGCCCCGAAAGTGGAGTCCTACGGCACGGTGGCGGTCTTTGAGGATTTGTACGGCAATCGCTGGGATTTGTTGGAATGGAGTACGGAATACTCACGCCGCGGTCGGTACTAACTCGCCCCTGAATCGCGAAGCACCACCGACCTAGCGCGGCACGCCTTCGAAGGTTGCCGTCAACAGACCAAACAGGAATTGATCGCCGCCCCCCTTTGCATCGGGGCTCCGGAAGACCAGATACACGTCGTGCAATCCCGAGATCGGCCGGAGCGTCGTGCGAAGTCGTGACGGGAACGCGTTCGGGTCGGCGCTCGGACGAATCAGCTCGCTCTCGCCCAGCAACGGACCGGTCGGCGAATCGAGATGTACTTCGACCTTCCCGCCTTTCGCCTGGTATTGAGCTGGCGCCACCACCGAAAAGACGACTGCAGCGATGCCGGTGAGATCGAGCTGCTTCAACGCGACGGACGCGCCCGAGCGGTTCACGACAGTGATCTCGACTGGCAGCTCCGGCACGCTCTGCTTCGACACTCCCTCCGAGAGCTCACCGTTCGCGACTACCACGCTCGGCGAGTGGAGAACGATCGTCTTCTCCTTCGTGATCGCGGGCATCCCGTTCGCGCCGCGGTCGGTGTACGCTGCACGCAGCACCAGTACACCTTTGGGCGCATCGCCCGACCCGGCTGGAGGGGTATATGCGCCTCGGTCAGGGAGTGAAGGGGCGCTCGTTTTTTTGTCGGCGAGACTCAGGATGTAGCCAACCATCGCGGAGGCCTGCTCCTCGGTGAGCGCGGGGTGCGCGGGCATCGTCACCTTGCCCCACACGCCGGATCCCCCTTGCCGGATCTTCCGGACGAGACGCGCGGTGGCCGTGCTGTCGTCGTGATACTTCCGCGCTACATCCAGGTACGCGGGGCCGATGGATTTCCTGTTCAGCTGGTGGCAGGAGAGGCAATCACTCCCTTCGATCAGTCTCCTCCCTGTCGCGTGCGTGTCGGCGCTCGAGCGGACCGCGGTCGCCGCTCCGCTCGACGGAAGCCCATCCGTCAGGTACTGCGCGTCTATACGCACTCGGCGCGCCGGGATGGTTCCGCTTTGAAGGGAGCCGTCCTCACGATCCGTCACGCGCACCGCATAGCGCACCGGAATGGCGGGAAAGAAGAACGAGCGGTTGCTGCCGACGAGATCGACATCAACGTTGGGCGGCTCGTTGCCGGCCGCGATCTGCACGTCCGCAGTGGAGTGCGCGCCCTGAGGATCGGTCACCGTGAGCGACGCCGTGTACGCACCGGCCCGAGTAAAAGTGACCGACGGGTTGGGCTCCGTCAGCCTTTGCGACAGACCACCGCCTCGCCGGGTGATGGTCCACACGTATCGCAGTGAATCCTCGTCGAGGTCAGTGGTACCCGCCGAGGAAAGCTGCACGCGCATTGGTAGCGCGCCGGCAGGATGATCGACCGCGACCGCCACGATGGGCTTCCGATTGCCCGCGTTGTACTCGATGCGGACGAGCCGCGCGTCGTCGTTGGCCTGGAACCAGGCGGTGCCGTACTCCAAGACGTAAAGATCTCCGCTCGGAGCGAACTCCATCTCGATCGGAGCGCTGAACTTCGCGTTTGGCATGAAGCGTTCTATGGACACAAGGTCACCATTTGTGTCCATCGACACGGCCATGATCCAATGACGCATGAATTCGTAAATGAAAAGCTTGCCGTCGTAATACTGCGGAAAAGGTCTGGCCGCGCCGCGGAAGTCGTCCCGGTGGAAGACCGGAGCTGCCGCCGCGGCTCGTCCTCCGTTGCCGACGATCGGGAAATCGGGCGATGGTGCATACGGATACCAGATGTACGCGCCGCGCGCCGGTGGCAGCTCGGTGAGGCCGGTGTTGTTCGGTGAGCGATTGATCGGATGCGCTGGATCGAACTGATCTCCCGCCACGACCGTTACCGAATCTACGAACGTCGTTTTATAATACGCTTGGTTGTTCCCAACGAAGTACGGCCAGCCATAGTTGCCGGCGCTCCGCGCCTGATTGATCTCGTCATAGCCGCGCGGGCCGCGTCCGACGGAGTCTACGTTCGCGTCGGGGCCGACGTCGCCCCAGTAGAGGAATCCGGTGTGCGAGTCCACCGAGATCCGATAGGGATTGCGGTGGCCCATCGTGTAAATCTCCGGTCGCGTTTTCGGTGTGCGCGGTGGAAAGAGATTCCCTTCTGGGATTGTGTAAGTGCCGTCGGGCTCCGGGTGGATGCGGATGATCTTCCCCCGCAGATCGTTGGTGTTGCCGGAAGATTTCTGCGCGTCCCATGGCATACGCCCCGGCCGTTCGTCGATGGGAGCGTAGCCGGAGGCGAAGGGATTCGAGTTATCGCCGGTGGAGACATAAAGGTTGCCTTTGCCGTCGAAGGCGATGGAGCCTCCGGTGTGGCAGCACTTTTGGCGCTGAGTTCCCACCTCGAGGAGAATCTTCCGTGAAGCAAGGTCGAGAGAATCTCCTTTCATTGTGTAGCGAGCGAGCACGTTTTTCGGCTCGGGCCCGGCAGGCGAGTAATACATGTAGATCCAGCCGTTGGTCGCGAAGCCCGGGTCAGCGGCGAGTCCGAGCAGGCCGTCCTCCGCCTGACTGCTGTCCGCGTACTTGGTGCTGACCGGAATCGTCGCGATCCGTCTCACGCGACCGGTTGCCGGCGTATACAGGTTGACGAAGCCGTGCCGCTCGATGAAGAGCACACGCTCGCCGGGAAGGACAGCGAGCTCGACTGGCTCGTCCAGCTTCTCGGCGAGAACGACTCTGGTGAAGCGATTCTCCTCTGGTCGCGCGCGGCCGAAATCGATCTTCCCCGTGCCCATCGCGTAGTGCAATCCGCCAAGCAGGTGCCGCAGGAAGAGCGGCTCGGAGAAAGTCGCTTCGGTGTGACCCATGTTCGTATAGAACGCCCGTCCGCCATCGAAGTCGTGATACCAGCTCATGGGATGGTGGTCGCCGTTCGTCCCGCCCTCGTAGCTCTTCTCGTCGATCTCGATGAGGACGTGGATGGTCGGATCGATCGACTTGAAGTTGTAGAACTCGTCCTCGCGTGCCCACGTGTCGGGGAATCCTTCTGTGGACGGGTGACTCTTGTCGAGCACGCGGTACGTCCCTTTGCGAACGTTGGGGTTGCCCGGGTGGCCGTTGAACCAGGCGCCGGCGAGCCTGCCGTACCACGGCCAGTCGTACTCCGTGTCCGTCGCGGAGTGAATTCCCACGTATCCACCGCCAGCCTGGATGTAGCGCTCGAAATCGTCCTGCTGTGCGGCGTCGAGTACGTCGCCGGTCGTGTTCAGGAAGACGACTGCGCGGTATCGCGCGAGGTTCTTCGATGTGAACGCGCTGGCGTCTTCGGTCGCGTCGACGGAGAAACCGTTTTCCTGTCCCAGCTTCCGGATAGCGGCGATGCCTACCCCGATGGAGCTGTGGCGGAATCCGGCCGTCCTGGAGAAGACGAGAACGCGGGACTCCTGGCTGCGTGCGGAGATAGGAACGCAGAGTGAAGCGAGCAGAAGCGCGAGCGGGACGAGTCGTTGCATTTGCGGTCCAAGGCGGTGACTGACGACCAGCGGACGGCGTCACGCCAATCTGCATCGCCGTCGCCGCGATGGACAGAGGAGGAGCGCGTGGGCTCTTCGGCGCGGGACTCCTCCACAAGGACATCACCCGTGATCGCGCCGAAGAGCACACAGCGGTAAGCGTTACGGTTTGCGCGCCACCGGCGCGACGCGCCACGCGTTCAGCCCGCCGCGCCGCTCTCGTTCGATGGCGTATCGAGCCACCACTCTGCCGAGCGCCAGCCCGGCGTCGTTGTCGAAGCGGTAGTGAATCCCTCCATAAAGCCGAGACATGGCCTGCTCCTCGGCGATCCGTGTAAACTGCGCGCGATCCTGAGGAAGGAAATGCCCGAGCACGGCGTCGAACGCACCGGCGCTGCAGGCGTGGCCCGAGGGATAGGACGGAAAGTTCGGGAGATTGACGCTGTCAGCTAGTACGAGGGTCGTGTCGGCCTGCGAAGGCCGGATTGTCCAGTAGTAGTACTTGGCCTCGAAGCAGGCGATGACGGCATCCGACGCCGCGGCGTTCAGTACCGCGAGCACCCGAGCGGCTTCGGCTTCCGACACGTGGTCGCGGAGAAGCGCGGCGGATGCGGTCTCGTTCCAAAGCGCCCACGGGTCCGCCGCATTCCATCGTTGCGCAATGTTTGTCTGTTCAGAGGTCCGCTGTCGAGCGACCCGCCGGACCTCCTCCATTGCCGCCTGGAACGCGGGCGAAGCGTAGGCCGGAGGCGGCCCGGGACGGAACTGGGACGCAGAATCTAGCAACCATCCGCGCGACTTCGCGAAAAAGATTCCGATCGGAGGGACGCCAGGAGCGCTGTACCACATCCCCGGCCCTTTCGGAACCGTGCTGTTAGAGCCTGCGGCGAAGTTGATCGTTGGCGCCCAGGCGATTACGCGTCTGGCGACGTCCTCTCCCAAACGTCTCCCGGCGATAGCCCGGTCCGGTGTGCGGGATCCGGTTCGTGCCATGTCAAAGTCCCGAGCCAGCTCGCGCGCAATCGAGACGCGCACTGCGGAGTCAGTGAACAAGTCCGTGAGTACGTCAGCGGATGCGGCGGCTACCGCCACGTCGGAGGAGACGGCGCGGTTGTCTCGGGCGGAATTCACTGCCGCGTATTGGGCGACGCTGAGGAGCGTGTACACCCGGAAAAGGAACGGCGGCGGCGTCTGCGCGATTCGTCGCAAGGCGGCGGAGTCGCCGGCCGCGGCAGTCCTGGCCGCTCGCCGCCTCGCGGCCGCCTCATCGACGAGTATGGGGACGAGCCGGTTCCAACGGATGCTGACGGGAATGCTGTCTGCCGCTGGCGGGGCGAGCGCGTGCGTGGGCTGGAGCTGCGCGCTCAGTGCCACGCACTCCGGGAAGGCGACGAGCAGGGGAAGCACGAGCAGCCGGGTGGTGATTCGCATAAAACCCTCGGGTGTGAAGAAGACGTGTCGGGGAAAGCCGCGAAGGAGCGTCGGTCGCGGGCGCTGATCCCGATCCCTCGTCACTACGAGATAGCTTATAACTTAGTTTCTAGTTATTAGTCCGCCCGTCGCGGGGCCGGCCCCCGTCAGTCAAGGCGTCAGTCCAGCCGATCTTCCGGAAAGGAAATTCGCCGCAAACGGGCAGGAGGCGCGGAATCGAGGCGTCAGGCCAGCCTGCTCGCCGGGATTCGGCGAGTTCTAACTCGCTTCAGCCTAGCAGGCATCACGGCGAAACAACTTTTCCTGGCTTCACTTCTGCGTTCATTGTTCCTCATGCCCGATCAAATAGAGGAGCAGCTGATACGGGAAAAGCACGCCTTCGCGTTTCACGTCCTGGCCGGGGATTTCAATGCGCTGGCGCCAGGGGAACGGCTTGACCCATCGCATATGCCCAAGTGGATACGCGGAATGATCTGGCTCAGTGGGCGCGACATCGCGCGCACCACAATCGAAATGATGCAAGCCGACGGATATGTCGACGCGTGGCGCACGCTGTACGCGGATCACCAACACGATCCTGGATACACGTTCCCCGTCTGGGATCCGCACGTGAGGCTGGATTACGTCTTTACGCCGGCCGAGTACGCTTCGCGTTTCAGCGCCTGCGAAGTTTGGCAGACGCCCGAAGAAGTACGTACGGCGTCGGATCACTTTCCACTACTCGTGGAGATATCCGACTCAAGATCGATGCACTGAATCGCGGTCCTTCGGGACCGCCGATTGCGGGGTTCTGATTGGATTCAGGTGAGCCATAGCCAGCCGGTAACGAAACTATCCCGCAAGCGACATCTTTCCCTTCTCCTTGAATCGGAGAAATCATGGACAGGCGCGACGAAATCGAGAAAACGGCGCTGGCCGCATCGGTGATTATTGGAGCATTGGGGGCGGGCCTGTTCGGCGCATGCGCACACACCTGGAATCGCGGCGATATGCAAGCGGCGATGCGCTCGACGATCGCGTTCGTCAGCACGCGCCACGATCCGGCTGCCGATCCCACGGTCAATCCCCAGCGCGCTTTGCTCGCTGCCGAGATCTATCTGGTGAACGGCGACGGCACTAACCCGCGGCGCTTGACGGAGAACGCGCACTTTGACGCGTTCCCAGCCTTGTCGCCGGACGGCAGAAGGATCGTGTTCGACAGCAACCGGCTGCGAGTCGAGGGCGAGTCCTTCAACACCTCGCACTTATTCGTAATGGACGCCGACGGCACCGGGCAGACTCTGCTGACTCGGGGTAGCTCTGCCACCTGGTCCCCGGACGGCAAGAACATCGCGTTCCACGCTTCAGCGTCTGGCAAGGGGCGACCCATCAAGCCCGACCCGGGTGCGGCGACGAGCGACAATGACATTTTCGTCCTGAACGTTGGCGACTTCCTCAAGAACGGGCCGAAGCCGAAGAACATCACGAACAGTCCGGGGGCGATTGACGACGACCCGGACTGGTCGCCCAACGGACAGAACATCGTGTTCACCAGCCACGCCGTCACCGACAATCCCGTTAATTCCGTCACCGCCGAGATTTACGTGATCAACTCGGACGGAACCGGAACGCCGGTGCGCCTGACCAACAACACCGAAGAGGAACGGGCTCCCGCCTGGTCACCAGACGGCAAGCGCATTGTTTTCTCTTGCAGGAGGGGTGGGCCCGACTTCGAGATCTGCGTCATGAACGCGGATGGTTCGGGACAGGTGCAGCTCACCGACAATGACGTACCCGACTTGACAGCCTCGTGGTCGCCCGACGGCAAGAAGATCGTGTTCCACAGGCGAGTGGGCGGTCCAGGTCAATTCCAGCTTTTTCTGATGAACGCCGACGGCACGGGCGAGGTGCAGCTCACATTCCCGCCGGGCCTCAACGCGTTTCCGAATTGGGGCGAGGTCCATGAGCGAAGCCCAGTGAAATAGGTACCGCCATGACGGTCAAGGTCCGAAGCGCACCTTGTCCACGTCTTGCTTACGCACGACCTGGTCGACGAGCTGCACCTGCTCGTGTTTCCGCTGACATTGGGAAGCGGCAAACGTGTGCTGCCCAAAGGGGTGCACGCGACGTTCGGCTTGACGTCCGCGACACCATATCCGAGCGGTGTAGTGGGCTTGCACTATACCCGTCAGCGCTAGGCCGAATCATCACATCTGCGAGCCGCTCCGTCCCTCCACAATTGAGCTGACCAGCCGTTGAAGGCAGCGTTGACACCGCTCAGGAACCGTCATGGAAGTTCAGCGGTTCTGCGCGTCTTCGAACGCGAAAGGCGCTGAGCGTGTCAGATAGGTGGAATCAGTTGAAAGGATCTCTCTACAGAGGACCCAATGTCTGTTCGTGGATCAGGCGCCATCGTCGCGGTTCTGGCAGGTGCTCTCTTCGGCACCGCGCAGCAGCCAGCCCCGACTCAAGGCAGTAGCGTCGACGAGCTGGCGGGCCTCTGGAAAGCTCACCGCTGGTTCGCCTCTGCCGCGGCGCTACCGCTGGTGATCAGGCGTGCTGGCTCCTCGTACACAGCGGACGTGCTCGGCCGCACCCTGCCAGTCCTCGTTGATCGCGGTGAGCTATT
>JALYKQ010000274.1 GCA_030774675.1 Gemmatimonadota bacterium
ACCCGTGGGTGCTCGTGAACGTCAGCACCGTCGCGCAAGCCGATCTGGCGATCGTCGACACCGCGCTTGCTGCGCTTCGGCGCCATCCAGTGCGCGTCCTGGTAACGCTGGGCGCCGGCCGGGATCCCAACGACCTAGCGGATCTCCCTCCAAACGCTCGAGTCGAGCGCTACGTCCCCCACACCAGCGTGCTGCAACGCGCCTCGCTGGTGGTCAGCCGCGCGGGGTTCGGCATCTTCACGAAGGCCCTGTACAACGCAGTTCCGATGATCTTGGTTCCTTGGGGGAGCGATCAGGCGGGTGTCGCGTTCAGAGCGTGTCGCCTTGGCGCGGCTCAAGCGGTCCCTTTCGAGAACATTGACCGCGCGACGATGGCGCAGGCCATCGACTCCGTCCTCGGTTTGGCTTCCTATGCGACCGCCGCTAGAGAAGCCTCTGCCGTCCTCCGGGTCCGCGACGGCGTCGGGGCCGCGTCTTCGTTGATCGAGGGGCTGGTCTAATTCGGGGGCTCGAGGCTGCGTCGATCAGCGATGCTCGAGCTGGCCTCGCGGTCATCGGACGCGCCATCGTGCGGCGATGCGAGGAAGGGCAATTCGTGCGCGACGACTCGCCCAGACCCGCTCGCCATACACAAAACGAGCGTTTTGTGGTTGCCAGGCCTCGGACAATCGCTCCGCTCCGATAGCCACCGCCAACCGTTCCCTCTGACACAGCAATTCCCACTCGCGAATGACCCCCTGATCGCCGCTCCGCACGATGACCTCGCGCGGTCGTAGATGAATGCAGCCTGGCCGACAGACATCAGCCTTGCCATTCTTGCGATACGGGACATTGCGAGCGCCCGAATACGCTAGGGCGGTGAGAGCGCTCCGGCTGCGGGCACTTGTGGCGGTCTCGGTTCTCACGCTCATCCAATGCGGCGACGTGACACGCCAGCCCGCGGCCGAACCTTCCGCTCCGGCGTCGTCGCCGGGCGACAGATCGCCCGCGGCCAGCGCCCTCCCGTCCGCTTCTGCGTTGCCTACGGCAACGGCGGGCAACGTTTACATCGAGACCCTCAGTGGGCTCGCCCCAAGTGTCGCCGGCATTCCCCCGCGGGTGTACGTCCCGAACGAGAAGTCGAACAGCGTGAGCGTCATCGACCCTGTGACGCTGACCGTGGTCGGCCGCATCAAGGTGGGTGCGTATCCACAACACGTCACCCCGTCGTGGGATCTGAACAAGCTCTACGTCAACGACGGCGCGCTCACCGAGATCGATGCGCGCACCGGCGCGGTGATCCGTTCGATCGGAGTCCCCTCCCCATACAACCTCTATTTCACCGTTGATGGCAGCAAGGCCATCGTCGTGGCCGAGAACCTGAGGCGGCTCGACTTCTATGATCCCTCGAGCTGGAAGCTCCTGCGGAGCCTCCCGATCCCGTGGTCGGGGATTAATCACATGGACGCGAGCGCAGACGGCTCGTATCTCCTCGCCACCTGCGAATTCAGCGGCCGCGTGGTGAAGATCGACGCGACCGCCATGACCATCATCAGCGACCTCGACATCGGCGGGCTTCCGATCGACGTGAAGCTCTCCCCCGATGGCTCGGTCTTCTATGTCACGAACCAGGGCCGCGGCGGCGTCTCAATCATCGATCCGGTCGCGATGCATGAGGTCGGATTTCTGCAGACGGGGCGCGGCGCGCACGGCCTCGCGCTCAGCCGCGACACCCGGTCGCTCTACGTGAGCAACCGTCTCGCGGGCACGATCTCGGTGATCGATCTCGCCGAGCGTCGGGTCGCGGCCAATTGGGTCATCGGCGGCAGTCCGGACATGCTCACGCTCTCTGCCGACGGTACCCAGCTGTGGACCGGCAACCGCTACGGCTCGAGCGTCACGGTCATCGATACGCAGACGGGCACAGTCGTCAAGACGATCGCCGTCGAGAGCGCGCCACACGGCCTTACCTACTTCCCACAGCCCGGGCGGCTCAGCCTGGGACACAACGGGGTCTACCGCTAGGTGCCACGGTCCAGTCCGAGGTTCTGGGGTCGGCGACGACCTCGAAGCGCGGATTGCTCAGGTTCGGACCGGTAGAGATCTGCAGCGTGAGACGCTCGTCAGCGGTCGGCGTCACGTAGCGCAGGTCGGCCGCCGGCACGTGGGGATGGATCTCGATCACGGAGTGCGTAATCACCGGCCCTGACGGCCCGACCACCTCGACAGCATCACCAAGTCGGACGTTCCATGGCGCCTTCGAAAATTTGGGCACGCTCCTCCCGCTTCGCGGACCGGGCGCCCGAACGCGACTAGCTGCGTACTCACTTGAAAGGGAAGCGGCGAAGAAAAGCGACCCAGTGATGAAAACATTGATGAATGACGCGCCGGACACCGTGACAAGAACCCGGGATGGTTGGGCGTAAAAACACGGGGCCGCAACGAACGCCTCGTGGAAGCTGCGGCCCCGTGACGTCACTAGTTCACTCTGCCATTACTCGACACACCATAAGGTGGATTAGGTACGCGGTTATCGCAGCTTGATAGTCACGGGTCGCTGCTGGGACCTGGTTCGCGTGCAATGCGGAGGATCCGACATCCTTCTTTTCTTCTCACTTCGGGAGAGAGTAGGTCACGACCTTGAGTCCTTCTGTGCTTCGATACCGCCATTCGTGCCCTCTAGACCTCCTCCCATCTCAGGCCGACCGGGCGCGCGTTTGACTTCACGAATTCAGTGACAGCGCGTCGCGCCGCGTCGATGGGGACAAGATGGCGTTGCTCGATCTCAGTTTCCTCGCCGTCGTACTCGAAGGTCGTCAATCCACGCGCGGCTTCATCGCGGACACTCGCGTAGTAGGGCGGATCGGCACTCGCCTGGAACTCCACGACGGTCAACTCTCGCCCAAGACCGAGCGAGATGTTCTTACCGCTCGGCGACACCACGACCACTATCAAGGGGCGAGCCGGTGCTTCCACGGTCAAGCGGTCGAGCACACGCTCGACCTGCTCGGGTGACGCAGCCTCAGTCTTGGCGTCTCCCCACTGGACCTGCCACCGAGGAGGAAAAGAACTCAATGCGGCACTCCAACATACCCACCGAAGCTGATTGCGCGATTACGTTCTCTGGTCGATCGCTCCGCACTCTTCTTCGCAACGCCGTAAGAGGTCTGCTGCAAACCCCGCTTCGTCGGCGTTAGCCATTTCGATAAAGTCGAGCTGGTTGAAGACGCCGACTTCCTGCCTCGGCCCGGCCCATCTGTGCGCATTCTCAAATATTGCGCGCAGGCCACGCCATTTCGTGTCGTCCCTAAGTCCCTCGAGCGCATGCTCCAACACACAACGGTAATGACGGAGCACCAGATGGTTCTCGTCTTCCGGAAGCGCGACCTGATCCAGATCCAACCCCCGAAACTCGACCATGCGCAGCTCAGCCTGGGAGAAGTCCACATCTTCCATCGGATTGGGGTTTGGTTTACCCGTGTTGAAGCCGCGGGCGTAGAAGATCACCTCGCGGAGGAGTCCCGCGAAGCGACATCGGACAAAACTCGTGGATTGAAAGTCAACGTTCGCGAGCCGCGCATTCGAGAAATCACAGTCCACAAAGGTCGCAGCCGGGCACACGATTTCTCGGAGGTCGGCTCTTCTGAAGTCGACCCTATTGAAGGTGTTCCCCTTGCCCTCGTGCCAAGCCCCGAGTACTGCGCTTCGCATGTCGGCAGCGGCGAAACTGCTGTCCGACACGTCGACCGACCATAGCCTCCAGTCCCGGCACTGGGCATCGTCGAATCGACAGTTCGTGATGGACGACTTCAGCAGCCGCCAGCTCTCGAGCCAAGCCCCCCGAAAGTCGAGATCTTTAAGCTCGACCCGCTCTAGTGTGAAGGGCGAATCGAGCTTCTCGATCTCCCATCCCTTGTGCTCCGTATGCCCGCTCGACCGAGGGCGAGGCGACGGCAGGCCTCTGAGGTCCAGCCGCCCCTCGTGACTTTCTAGGCCAAGGCCGGTAAGTGATCGCCGATCACGTACTCGACGAAGGACTTCCAGCGCAAGCTGCTCTCCCTGTGGCGTCTTCCAACGACTCGCTAGATCAATCTGCACCATCAGTAAGGCAAGATCGTTCCCCCTGGACCGTATTTCAAGACGTGGTCGGCCCATTTGCCAACATCATCACGCGGCGCTTCGAACGCGGCGCGGACTTCATTGATCCAGCGACCGGGCGCTGGTGGGATATATCACTACTGAGCCGACTAAGGCGAGAGTCTGCAGCAACGAGTTGCTTCGCGAATGTGTCGATTCGCTCACCTTTGAAGGCTGCCTCGAGATTCGGATGATCGACCAGGGCGCGTAATTGGCGCCGTGTGAATCCCTCTTGGAGAAAACGCTTCTGTGCGGCGGCGACATGCTCCGAGAGAATCTTGCCGACGCTTGGTTTCAGCAAGTTCGAGGCAAGCTTGCCGACACCGAAACCGATTAGCCCTGAGGCGCAGCCAGAGGTAGCGGTCCCGAACAGGCTCGCGTGGGTCGGGGCCTGATCTTTCTGCCGCCTGCCACATCGCCACGGGCGACATCGATCATCGCCGAGCGGCCCCCTGCGCTCCCGCGCCAGTCTACGGAGGTGGTCCCGAGTCGCCGGTACGATGAGCCGATGACGTCCCGTCTTCGCGTGCTCGTCGAACAGCCCACGAGGGGCAAGCGATGGGTCGCCGTCGCGGCGGACTGGCCGGGTCTCGAACGGGGCGGCAAGACGGAGGACGAGGCGGTCGAGAAACT
>JALYKQ010000275.1 GCA_030774675.1 Gemmatimonadota bacterium
GGTTCGCCATGTGCCGCATCGACGAGTATTCAGCAAGTATGCCGTTCGCGCCGAGCAGCCGACGCGCTTCACGCGCGATGTCGGTGGCGGCGCTGACGTTGTTTCGCTTGGCGAGGGACACTTGCTGAGGACTGAATGTGCCAGCGTCCTTCAGCCTGCCCAGGTGCAAAGCAAGAAGCTGGCCCTTCACGAGCTCCGTCAGCATCTCGGCTAAACGCTGCTGCTGCAACTGGAAACCCCCAATCGGCCGTCCGAACATCACTCTGTTGCCGGCATAAGCCAGCGCTTCCTCGTAGCAGCCTTGCGCGGCTCCCATCGCACCCCAGGCGATCCCATAACGCGCTTGGGTCAGGCACATGAGGGGACTCTTGATACCGCCCGTCTTGGGAAGGAGAGCCGTCGCCGGCACCTTCACGTCCTGCAGCACCAGCTCGCTGGTGTCGGATGCACGGAGCGATAGCTTCCCCTTCTGATCCTTCGAGGTAAACCCCGGAGCGTCAGTCGGCACTACGAACCCACGAATGGACTTGTCGCTCTGGTCATCTCCAGTCTTCGCCCAGATGATCGCCACCTGCGCCGTCGATCCGTTGGTGATCCACATCTTGGCGCCGTTGATCACCCAACTCCCATCCGTCTGCTCCCTGGCACGGGTGATCATCCCCGACGGGTTTGATCCGTAATCGGGTTCGGTGAGACCGAAGCATCCGATAATCTCGCCGCTTGCCATTTTCGGGAGGTAGTAATGCTTTTGCTCTTCGGTGCCAAACGCGTAAATCGGGTACATCACCAGAGCACCTTGCACCGAAGCGAACGAGCGCACGCCCGAGTCACCGCGCTCGAGCTCGTGCATGATGAGACCGTAGGCCACGTTGTTGAGGCCGGCGCAGCCGTACTCCTCCGGCAAGTTGGCGCCGAACATCCCCAGCTCCGCCATCTGTGGCACGAGCTCCTTCGGAAAGCGTCCTTCTATGTAACAATCGCCGATGATCGGGAGGACGTTTTCATCGACGAAGGCGCGGATCGTGTCGCGGACCGCGCGCTCCTCTTCGGAGAGGGCGGAATCGATGTTGTAGAAATCGGTGGACATGCGGGAAAAATAACCCGGCGGGCGTCCGTAAGATTCCCTGGTTCAGAAACCCCTAACCACCCTGCTACCCGCCGCGCGCTTTCCGCTCAGCTTTTCAAGCCACGGCCCGGCACGCCAAAGGCGTGATCCCCACCGCCCGGGCCTTGGCCCGGAAGCTCGTTCCGTGATCGACCACGAAGCCCTGCTCGTCCTGCCACTGATGCACCATCTCGTGCAGCAGCGTGTGCAGAGCCTCCTCCCATCCGTCGCGCCGGATATGGCGACGGCTCAGGACGATCTCGGGCTCGTACCCGTCGGCTGCGGG
This sequence comes from Gemmatimonadota bacterium, assembly GCA_030774675.1. Classification (GTDB taxonomy): domain Bacteria; phylum Gemmatimonadota; class Gemmatimonadetes; order Gemmatimonadales; family Gemmatimonadaceae; genus UBA4720. The sequence continues at coordinate 1,392 of JALYKQ010000275.1, forward strand.
GCTGTAGTGACCGAGCCGGCTCTTCATCCGGCGCGAGATGCGAATCGGAACCGACCGCAGCGTCTCGCCAAAGCGCTCCTCGTTGTACGCTTTGTGCCAGCGGGATAGCTCGCGAATAATCGGCAGGTCCGCCGAGTGCGTCCGCTCCGGCCTTCGTCTTCTGCGCGGGGTCTCCGCGGGCCGCGCCACCGGAAACTCGAGAATCGTCCTCCGCGCTGCCTGGCGGGCTACACGGTTCCGTCCGTGCACGAACGTGATGATCGCCTTCCAGACGTCCTCATTGGCGGTGAGGAAGCTGTTGTGGATCCGGAGCTCCCCACCACTATAGCTGACGACGACGGTGCGATTGGTCGTCAGCCGGACGCGATACTGCGAGCCCAGGCCGAGCCGCTGCAACCTCGCCTTAAGCTCCTCGGCGTTGCGCGGCGGCTCCTCGTCGAGCTCCAGGGCAAGTTGATCGCGGTCACTCAGCCGCCACATACTCCGACCTCTTGAAGCATTTGTGCGGCCCCTTCACGAAGGTTCCCGCTTCCTTCGACCACAGGTGGGTCGTCACATCGATCGTCTCGGGTCCGATGCTGATAACGTTGACTGAAGAAGGCCTTCCTCCGCGCGAACGGTTGGAAATCGTGCCCGCCGTCGAGATAACCGTCCCCTTCCGGGTGTGCTCGATGTAGTGGACGGATTCCTGATGATCGTGACCACAACACACTAAATCAACGCCCATCTCGGCGAAAGCTCCCAGGATCTTCTGAGTGTTCTTGAGCCCGTGACGCTGTGAAAGCTCGCCGCGCACAGGGTTGTGATGCATAACGATTACCCGCGCATTGCGAGCCGGAGCCTTCTCGAACAGCTCTTTTGCCTTGTCGAGCTGCTTCTTGTGGATGTCACCGATGATCGAGATGTCACGCAGGTTCCAGGTCAAAGTCCGTCGAGTGACGCCGTGGGCGGTGTTGATGCCGACGAAAGTCACACCAGGAGCGTGGAGTACGGGCTCGAGATTCCTGTCGATGAACCTCCGATAGTTTTCATAGACCTTCGATTTGTCGCCGATGCCGAGCGGTGCCCGCCACCATTTGACATCGTGGTTCCCGGGAACTGTAATCACCCGGCTCACCTTGTTGGCGTCCCGAATGAACGCGGCGGCCCTCTGAAACTCGCCCGACCTGGCGCGCTGGCTCAGGTCGCCCGATATCACCACGACTTCGAACTTCGACGTCTGGATTATCTGCTCGATCGCCTCGATCTGCTCGGGTACTGCCGGCCAGCCAAAATGGAGATCCGAGACGTGGAAGACACTGGTCACGGCATCCGCCTCAAAATCGCGGCCGGTCAGGGAGCGAGGACGAGATCCGCGAAATGAGTCGCTACGTTGGCGGCAAGCGCTGGTGAGAATGTCTTCATTGGATCGCTCTCCACCTCGTGAACCCACCGGATTAGAGCCATGCGCGAATCGATCATAACGACGCGCAAAATCGCAACGCCCGTACCAGCACCACGGTTCTCAAATCGAAGCTCGACCGGAAGCAGCGCGTAACGCGAACCCTTGAGCCCAACGAGTCCACGTACCTGTGACGCCAGTGGATCGCGCATCGCCGTCTCGGGAAGGACCCGGCCGCGCAGCCATTGGGCGGAGAGTGAGCGCGCGTCCGTCATCAGGATGCTGTTGAGTTTTGAAGCGCGCTCCACCTCACGGCCGAATGTCCACGCCTTGTCGAGTCCCCGTGCGACCATCGCCGCTTCGATCTGATCGTCGAGAGCGGCGAGAAATGCGGCGCGATTCGGGATCTGTTGCTGCCAGCCGAGGGTGTCGGTTGAAGCCAGGTACTGGACGGGGAGAACGACTATCTGCTGGCTAGCCATTCGCTCGAGCGGGCGCATGACGGTCGGAGATGCGCCGGTCTCGGCCGGTTTGGACGCACACGCGACGCCCACAGTTACAAATACAGCGAGAAAAAAGGCTCGCACCAGCTGATGCTTTTGCATTGCGGGAAAGTTAACCCATACTCAATTTCATCGCACTCGTGACAAACGCTGCAATGCTACGCCTTCGCACGATCGTCATTTGGTCGCTGGTCTCGGCGCTCGGCGCGGCGAGCTTCGCCTGGCTCGCCCTGTCGCGCGGCGAGCCCGTGAACGCGGCGTGGCTGCTGGTAGCCGCCCTCTGTACGTACGCGGTGTCGTACCGTTTCTACAGCAGATTCATCGCGAGCAAAGTGTTCGCGCTCGACGCCGCGCGGCCGACGCCGGCGGTGAGACTCAACGACGGTCGCGACTTCACGCCGACCAATCGCTGGATCGTGTTCGGCCACCACTTCGCGGCGATCGCCGGCCCGGGCCCGCTGGTCGGACCCACGCTCGCAGCGCAATTCGGCTTTCTCCCCGGCGCGCTCTGGATCATTGTCGGCGTCGCCATCGGCGGCGCTGTGCAGGACTTCGTCATCCTGTGCGCGTCGGTACGTCGCGATGGCAAGTCGCTTGGACAGATGGCGAAGGAAGAAATCGGACCGATCGCGGGCTACACCGCCCTCGTGGCGGTACTCGGAATCATGATAGTGCTGATCGCGGTGCTCGCGCTCGTCGTCGTGAACGCACTCAAGGCCAGTCCATGGGGGGTTGTCACAATAGGCCTCACGATTCCGACGGCTCTGGCAATGGGGGTGTATCTGCGCTGGGTTCGTCCACACCGGGTGCTGGAGGCGAGCGCGATCGGGTTGGTGATGCTCGTTCTGGCCCTCTATGCCGGGCGATGGGTCGCGCAAAACCCGACGCTCGCGCCGGCATTCACCCTGACGGGCAAAACGCTGGCTCTGTTAATCATGGGTTACAGCTTCTTCGCGTCGGTGCTACCGGTGTGGCTGTTGCTCGCACCGCGCGACTACCTCTCTGCCTTCGTGAAGATCGGTGTCGTCCTCGCTCTGGCACTCGGCATCGTGATCGTGCTGCCGCCGCTCCAGATGCCGGCGCTCACCCAATTCACGAACGGGACCGGACCCGTCTTCGCCGGAAAGATCTTTCCGTTCGCTTTCATCACCATCGCCTGCGGCTCAATCAGCGGATTTCATTCGCTGATTGCGTCCGGTACCACACCCAAGTTGCTCGCCAACGAAGCGGATGCGCGGATCATCGGGTACGGCGGTATGCTCACCGAGTCGCTCGTCGCTGTGATGGCACTCATCGCCGCCTGCGTGCTCACGCCGGGCGTCTACTTCGCGATCAACGCTCCGGCGAGTGCGATTGGCACGACTGCCGCGAGCGCGGCTGCTGCTGTGCAGAATTGGGGATTCACGCTCGACCCGGCGCAGATGCAGCTCCTCGCGCAGCAGGTCGGCGAGCAGACGCTGCTGTCGCGCACTGGTGGCGCGCCGAGTCTCGCGGTGGGAATGGCGCACCTCTTCTCGAACGTGCTGGGTGGCTCGACCGCGATGGCGCTATGGTATCACTTCGCAATCATGTTCGAGGCGTTGTTCATTCTGACCACCGTCGACGCGGGAACGCGCGTCGGGAGATTCATGCTTCAGGACCTGCTCAAGCACGTGTGGCCGCCGATTGGTCGGGTGTCGTGGTATCCGGCGGTCGTATTGTCGAGCGGAATCGTCGTAGCGATGTGGGGCTACTTCCTTTATCAGGGCGTGATGGATCCTCTGGGCGGCATCAATTCACTCTGGCCGCTGTTCGGGATTTCCAATCAGCTACTGGCCGCGGTCGCTCTCTGCGTTGGAACGACGGTCATCATCAAGATGGGAAAGGCTCGTTACGCCTGGGTGACCATCCTTCCGCTTGCATGGCTCGCCACGGTTACGATGACGGCCGGATGGCAGAAAATCTTTTCGAGTGACCCGAAGCTGGGCTTTCTTTCCCACGCGCGTACGCTTGGCGACACGCTCGCGGCCGGCGTCCTGCCGGCGGGCGCTCATTCCCTCAGCGAAGCCAACCGGCTCGCCCTCAACGATCGGATCGATGCAGCGGTCGCCAGCTTTTTCCTGATTTCGGTCATCGTGATCCTAGTCGCATCACTGCACGAATGGTTGAGCGTGTTGTCGGGTCGAAAGGCAGCGAGGAGCACCGAAGTCCTCTTCAAGAAACCGACCCGGGTCGCGTCGCCCACCATCGTGTCTGCCGCCATCATCCTCTGCGCAGTGCCGCTTGTCGCGCAAACCCCGAAGCTCTTCGACTTCTCCATCAAGAATATCATGCGAGGGCCAGAGTTATACGGCCGACAACCCGCCGACGTCCGCTGGAGCGCCGACAGCAAGTGGATCTACTTTACGTGGCTCGAGCCCGGCACTGATTGGCGGGAAACGCCGAAGCAATTCCGCGTACGCGCGGTTGCGGGATCAAGACCGGAGCGGGTCTCTCTCCAGCAAGTAGACTCCACCGGCTCCCGATTCGCCGCCAGTCAGCGCTCCCACAACGGCCGCTACACCGCCCTCGAGTTCAACGGCGACCTTTTCATCAACGATCTTACCAGCGGCACCAGCAGGCGCCTAACCCAGACTGTAGAACCCGAGCGTAATCCACAGTTTTCGGCGAACGACCGACAGATTTTTTTCGTTCGGGCCAGCAACATCTACTCGATCGATCTCTCAACCGGGTTTCTTCGCCAGGTGACAGACATCCGGCCGGGGCCTGCACCCACGGACTCGGCGAAGGCAGTGGGGCAACGCGGCAGGCTCGAGCAGCAGCAGCGCGACCTATTCGAGTCTGTGCGCGACCGCATCCGCAGCGACAGCATCGCGCGCGCGGAGCGGCTGAAGCGCGACTCCCTCGGACTCAAGCCGGTGTATCTACAGAGCGGCGAACAGGTATCTGAATTCTCGGTGTCGCCGTCAGGAAGCTCGCTGTTGGTCACGACACGGACCCCGTCTTCGGGAACGCGCACCACCGACATTCCCCAATACGTGACCCGGAGCGGATACACCGAAGAGCTGCGCGTTAGAACGAAGGTCGGCGAGGCTGAACAGAAAGGACGCGTTGCGCTGATAACGGTTCCAAGCGCGGCGGTGACCTGGCTCAAGCCATTCGCCGCTGATACGACCAGCGGATACTTCGAGCTGCTTGGCTGGAACAACACTGACAGCCGCGCGGCCATCTTCTCCTACAGCGGCGACAACAAGACGCGCTTTCTGCAGACGGTCGATCCTTCCGGCAAGCTCACGACCATCGAAACGGCTCGCGACAGTGCCTGGATTGGCGGACCGTGCAGCCAATGCGGGGGATGGTACGGCAGCGAGCGGATCTGGTACGTGTCCGAAGCAGACGGATTCTCCCACCTCTATACGATTGGGGCGGACGGAACCGGCAGGCAGCAGCTCACCAGAGGGAAATGGGAAGTTCGAGATGTGGATCTCTCGCCCGACCGGCGCTGGTTCTACCTGCACACGAGCGAGGTCTCGCCGTTCGAGCAGCACTTGTACCGCATGCAGGTCAGCGGCGGCGCGATGGAGAAGATCACGAGCAAGTCGGGAAGACATACCGCTACGGTGTCGCCCGACGGACAGCTCGTGGCGGATGTGTATTCTTACGTCAACCGCCCTCCCGATCTGTTTCTGCTCCGCAATCGCCGGGGCGCCGAGATGTCGCAGCTGACGGTGTCGCCGAGCGCGGAGTGGCTGTCGTTTCCGTGGATCGTTCCCGAGCTGGTTATGATTCCCGCCTCCGACGGCGTCCAGGTGCCCGCCCACATCTACAAGCCGAGCGACATGCACGCGCACCCGAATGGCGCGGCGGTGGTCTTCGTGCACGGCGCCGGATACCTGCACAACGTCGGCAACTTCTGGTCGGAGTACCCGCGGGAGTACATGTTCAATCAGTTCCTGGCGTCGAAGGGATACGTCGTCCTCGATCTCGATTACCGCGGCTCCGATGGTTACGGCCGCGACTGGCGCACCGCCATCTACCGGCACATGGGCGGGCGGGATCTCCAGGATCAGGTGGACGCATCGCGTTATCTCGAAGCCAATTTCCGGATCGGCCCGGAGCGGGTCGGGCTTTACGGCGGGAGTTACGGCGGGTTCATCACCTTGATGGCCTTGTTCACGGAGCCCAAGCACTTTGGCGCCGGCGCGGCCCTAAGAAGCGTCACGGACTGGGCACACTACAACCAGGGTTATACCTCAAACATCTTGAACCTTCCCCAAAACGATACGCTGGCATACCGCCAGTCGTCTCCCATTTACTTCGCGGAAGGTCTCGAAGACCCGTTGCTGATGGCGCATGGGATGGTCGATACCAACGTTCACTTTCAGGATATCGTCAGGTTGACTCAAAGGTTCGTCGAGCTCGGCAAGACGCGGTGGGAGCTCGCGGTTTATCCGGTCGAAGATCACGCTTTCGTGAGGCCTTCGTCCTGGGCGGATGAGTACCGCCGGATCTTCGAGCTGTTCGAGCGGTATCTACCAAATAGTACTTCAACCAGATGATGAACTTGATAACCTCCCTTTTGTCCACCACCGCCTCGGCAGTCCGGGCGGTTCTGGGCGTGCCCGATTACAAGCGCTACCTGGCGCACATGCGCACCGTTCATCCCGGTGACCGGGTGATGAGCGAGACTGAGTTCAACCACACCCGCATGAACGACCGTTATAATCGGTCGGGATCGAAGTGCTGCTGATTGTTGGGTAGCCCCTCGGTTGGGCTGAGCGGATGCAAGTCGTTGGCTAGTTACTCGGTTGAGCTGAGGGGATGCAAGTTTAGAGTCGTGAGTTGGTGAGTCGTAAGTCCTGAGTGGTTTACAGTTGATCGGCGACTGACAACCACTGACGCACTTACAACTCATAGACTGTCCACTCGACACTTGCATCCCCCGTAAGAGTTCTCGGGGCTACCCGGGATCCCGAGATGTGCAAGTCCCAGCCTGGCTGGCGTCTCCCAGTGAGACCCCAACCAGGCCGGACATGAAAGCACTCACATCGTTCCTCATAGCTGCCTTCGCGCTCACCGCATGCGAGGGCAATTCGTCTTCAGCCGCAGACTCAACTCGCGCCTCCTCCGATCTCGTGGGCTTTGCCGGCAAGTCAGTGCGCGGCCCGGCGGCGCCGCGGGGAATGGTCGGCGGCGCAGTGGCCTCCCAAGGCGCTCCAGGGTTTAGCGAGTCGCGAGAGATGGCCCCGACCGATGCGTCGGCGGGCGATCCACTTCAGAACGTCAACTTCGGCACTGCCGCGCCGGCGATGGTCATTCGCACCGGCCAGGCATTCATCGAGGTCGAGAAGGTCGATCCCGCCGTGCTCAAGATCCGGCAGCTGGCCGCTCAGTTTGGCGGCTACATCACCAACTCCTCGATCACCGGCGGGAAGGACCAGATCCGGCAGGCGACACTGGAGCTCAAGATTCCCGGGCAGAGATATGACGAGGCGGTTGGATCCCTCTCGAACATAGGAAAGGTCGAGACTGTGACGTCCAACGCACAGGACGTCGGCGAAGAATTCGTCGATGTCACGGCGCGAGTCAATAACGCGAAGCGACTCGAAGACAGGCTGATCAGTCTTCTCGCAAACAGAACCGGAAAACTCGATGAAGTACTTCGCGTCGAGCGCGAGCTGGCACGGGTTAGAGAGGAGATCGAGCGCTACGAGGGAAGACTACGCTATCTGACGTCGCGGGTGGCGATGAGCACTCTCTCCATCACCGTCCACGAACCGGCGCCGATACTCGGCAACAACCCTGGTGAGAACCCAATCGCGGCCGCGCTTCGCCGCGCCTGGCGCAACTTTATCGGCCTGCTGGCAGGATTGATTGCGTCACTCGGGGTCCTTGTTCCTCTTGCCCTGCTCGGTCTCGCGGGCTGGTACGGGTACCGGCGTTGGAAGCGGCGCTAGCTGCGGTCGGGCGAGATCCCGATTGTACCACCACAGCGATCGGGAAAGCGCGGAGAAGGCGATGTGAAGGTGCTGTGCACCCCAGGCCATCGCGCCCAGGCCACCGATGATGAGGATCGGTGTCGACGCGTTGTTGGAGTTGTTGGCCGAAAGCGCTACTCCGACCACAGCAGCGGTGGCGCCAATCGTCCCGACGACCGATGCGCGGAAGCTGTTCGATTTGTAGACGCGTGCTTCGGCTCGCGCCGGGGCCGAGGAGGCAACCAGCTTCTCTACGTCGAAGCTCCTGAACCATCCGGCGGTGCCGACGAGAGGTCCGTCGGCGCCGCGGATGATTCTGGCACTCCCCCAATAGGACTCGTATCGAAGTGCCTGACCGTCGTAGCGGGTGGAATCGATGCGCTGAGCCGCAGCTGTCGAGACCAACGTTACCGTGCACGAGGCACCCACGATCAGCGCCCTAATAAGTCCTGATTTCATCATCCCTCTTGAGAATCGCCCATTCGTTTTACAGACGATTGAGCGAGCGGAGGGAGAACATTTCTCCTACCGTTTCAAGTCGCGATTGTACCACCAGATCGCCTTTGACAGCGCTCCGTATGCACTGTGCAGCCTATTCCCACCATAAGCGAGCGCCGCAAAGCTTGTTGCGTAGAGGCCCACCTGAATCAAAGGATTGATGTCGGAAATGCGGGACGCCCCGATTGCCGCACCCAGCGTGGCGATGCCAAGCGCGGCTACCCACTGGCCGGGCTCGTATTCGCGTTCAAAGATTTTGGCCTCGGCCAGCGCGCTGTCGGACTGATTCACGAGATTTGCCAACCTGGGAGGGTGGAATATCCCCGCGCGGGCAACGACGGTCCCCTCGATGCCGCGAAGGATCTGCAGATTGCCC
>JALYKQ010000276.1 GCA_030774675.1 Gemmatimonadota bacterium
TTGATCCGGTGCGACGGATCAGCCCGACCGGTTCGAGGACAGTCCGTCGCGTTCGCGCGGGGCTGTAGCTCAGCTGGGAGAGCGCTGCAATCGCACTGCAGAGGTCAGGGGTTCGATCCCCCTCAGCTCCACTGCTTTTGACAATTGATTAGCTGCCCGCCGCCGCTCGGTAGGACGTAGAGTTCCAATGACGGCGTGCGTGGCACGATTGGGCGGGAGACCGCCAAAATAGATTCGCCGCAGACTCATAGAGTTTGCGGCGTTTGTGTTTTCCGGAGCGTCTCAGGGCGAAACCTCGAGTTAACCGAAGGTCCCGCCCCGAGATCAATTGTAGGTTCGGCCTACTTTACATCGAGATCCTTGGTTCCGGCCGACACCCCGTTCAGCAGCACCTCGACCTTGTACTTCCCCTTGGGCCAGGCGGATTTCTTGTCGACGTGAAACTCGGTGACGGTTTCGCCGCCAGTCGGTGATATCGTCTGGCTGGATTCCTTCACCACCTGCTTGCCGTTGTAGGTCCACTTGGTGGTGAGCTTGGCGTCTCGCGCGGCCCCATTGGTGATCACCGCTACGTACATCGTGTCGCGAACGGCGAATGAAGTGGTCTGGTGGCCGACCTTCTTGTCCGTGCCCACGTTCTTTCCGACCTGAATGTCGCTGACCCTGATCGGCGACGAGTCGATGGCGACAGTGGAGGTGGGGGTCCCCAGCGATGTCGTGTCGTTCAACGTAGTCTCGCCCTTCTTGTTGCATGCCGCGACGGTGCCCAACAGGATCAGCGCGCTCGCGAGAGCAGCAACCCGGGATTTGGTCCGTATCATTTGGCGAACCTCCTTTCTAAACGTCGGGGATGGTGAGCTTGAGACCCGGATGGATCAGGTCGGGATTCGGAACCCTGTCGCTGTTCGCGGCGTGGATTTTTTTCCACTTGCCGGGGTCACCGTAGAAACGCTTGGCGATCTTGCTCAGGTTGTCGCCCGACTTGACGATGTAGGTAGTCCCACTGCCGGCCGCAGTCGACGAGCTCCCCGCTGACACATCGGAGAAGTCGGCCGTTCCTCCGGTGCCGGAGGAGCTACCTGTGCTGGACGAACCGCCCACGTCCGAGAAATCGCCCTTCGGGTCGTCGTTGGAGAACGTCATGACCACACCTCGCTTTGATTGACGCGGTCCCTCGACCGCTTGACTCGTCAATCCGGCAGAAAGTGTGCCCTGTTCCGGCCGTCGCCGCCTCTGCTGAAAGGAGGGTTAGGCGATGGGCCCCGGAGAGCCTGGAGATTTCCCCGGCGACGTCATGCCCAGGAGAACCAACCCCACGAGTGAGGGAGTGCCCAGGATGCGGCTAAACCCACCAGGGATCGAAACAGTCGTAGTTTCGCTGCTTACAGATCTTGCCGTCCCTGAATTCGAGCCAGACCGAGATATGGGCCCGCATCTCAGAGTCCGCGGGCAATGTGTCGACGGGAACCGCCAGATATCCGCTCCAGAAAACCTCGAGCGCCACGTTGTCACCATCGACGATGGCGTTGACCAGGTCGTACTTCTGGGCCCGCAACGTCCTCTTCCCCTTTTTGGCGGCGTCGAGAAGGGCGCTGAGATCGCGGTGCGCTCCGATCGGCGACAGCCGGTTGGGATACTCCTCCTGCACCACATCCTTGGTGAAGAATTCCGCGAGCGCGCCTCCTTCAGCGCCATTTTCCAGCGCTTCGAGGTACTTGCGTGCGATTGAGAGATTGTCGGTCGTCGTCATCGTCATGACGTCATCTCGAATTCGGGTGTGTCGTGCAGCGCGGATCAACTCGCCGAGGGCCCGAGAGGCTCTTAATCGCGAATCCACCATCTGCGCGCCTTTCGCTCAGGAAATCTCGGGGCTGTACGCCGAGAAGCAAGCCCATCCTTGTCGAAGCGCCACCAATCTCGGATGGTGAGCCTGCACTGGTCTACCGCGCGCGCGCCTCCAGCCAGACCCGCCTCCGCTCGAGCTGCGCCGCGGTCGCGTTGGGAATCTCGGCGACGCGCGCCCGGGTCCGATCATAACCTGTCACGCGAACGTTGATCTGTTGTGTCGCTCCGTTCCGGACAACTTCTGCCGGCACGACCTCGCCGAGCCTGATGCTGCGAATCGCCCGCCTGAAATCGGGGAAAGAGTCGATCGGAATCCTGTTCAGCGAAACCCACTCCATTCCGGTGTGCAATCCTGCGCCTGTCCACACAGTTCGAGGGTCCATGATCCTCACGCGCATACGTCCTCCCGCTGGTGGAGCGTACGCGCTGATGCGGAGATCCGGATATCGGGTGCCGGCGCTGTCGCCGACGGGTTCGGTTGACAAAACAACCCGCAAGCCGAGCGGCGCGAGCAAGCCGTTAAAATCGATTGGCTTGGCGCCACGGACGTGATCCTCGAAGAAGCGATGGATGTTGCATTGACACACTTCGCGAGTGGCGCGCTCGATGTCCGTGCCAGTGAACGCGGACTTCTTCGCAAACCGATCGTACATCGATCGCATCACGTCGTCGAGTCCTCGGCGACCCACGGTGGAATCGGCAATGATGATGTCGAGCGCATGGGCGATGAGTCGGCCCTGGGTGTAGTAATTGGACAGGTAGTCACCGGTGTTGAGATCGGGGGGATCGATGCTGGCCCAGCTGCCGGTCTCCGGCGAGAGATAGGAGTTGCCGGAGTTTCCGTAGAAGCGGTCGATCTCCTCTTCCAGGTCTCGCAGTCGCGTTTGCCCGCCTTCTGGAATCCCGGCTCGGCGCTGCAGTGTCTCGGCGAAGTACATGGTGACGCCTTCGCTCCACCACAGCTCACGCGTGTGGGTCGGCGGGTTGGCGCTGGCAGTGAGCGGGCCGCGCGGATTCAGTGCGACGAGATTCCAGGTGTGGAAGTACTCGTGCGCGATCTCTCCCATGTACGCGCGCGGATCTTTAGCGAGGTCACTGCTCTGGGCTCCGATGCTTACCGAGCCCACGTGCTCGAGCCCGCCCCAGGCACCATCCTCAAGCAGGAAGATGTAGTAGTCGTAAGGAGCTTTCCCGAACAGGGCGAACGCCTGCCGAGCAAAGCGCTCGATCGCGCTGACGAACTCAGTGCTGTCGAAAGGTGTGGCGTTCGGAAGAGGCCAATAGACGATGCCGTGAGGGGTCCCTTGTACCGTGAAGCCCCAACTGCGGAAGGTGCCGAGGAGAATTGGGGAGTCGAGCAGGGCGGTGGTGGATCCCTCGAGAGGAGCTCTGTACCTCCTCGTTCCACTGTACGATACGACGACGTTACCCGGCCGAATCAGAGAGGATGCGATTTTCCAGTGGTCCGGAATACCGAAATCGACCTTAACCGGTGCGAGCGGGAAGTCAGCCAAATAGAGGAAAGTGTCAGTGGAATTGAGCGACGCACCGTCCGCGCGCAGTGTCGTGTGCCACACCGCACGGTTGCGCGGATCTTCGCGAGGCAGCTCGATTCGGTAGTGAACAATAGCGTGTCCATTGCGAGTGAAAATGCGCCAGGCATTATCCGCTTCGATCGCGAACGCCAAATGCGTGGGTTTTCCGATCGACTCGGCGCGCAAACCTCGAACGTAACGCCAGAAGCGATCGTTGTACTCCGGGTGGATCGCCATCGCGAGCCGGATGGATTGAGGAGCGCCCTCGATCCGCATGGTCACATCGAATCCGGATAGGTCGGCCGTATCGATCGTAACCGTATAGTAGACGTGCGGATCCTTCTTCGCGGTATTGGGGACACTCAGCGTTCCCGCCATCGCGGCAATCAGGAGAAGTTGGACGGGAATCACGGTCGCGCCTCCTCGAAGTTTCGATCAACCCGACTTAAGGATGCCGATCGGCCCTCGTGGGTTTGAATCTCTGAATCGCGGCATCCTCCGCCGCATAATCGAATGCTCCGGCAGGAAGGCCCGAGGGAGGATTCGCTCGCTCCCACTCGATCGTGCGCCGGAGCGCTTCTGGAATCTCGACCGGCTCCGTGTATGCAAGCTCGGTACGAATTCGGTCGCTGCTGACGATCCAGTCCTGCGCGGTATTGAACGGCGCGAGGAGATGCGCTGGGGTGTCGTCCCTGTCGAGCGCAATCACTTCGCCTTTCCAGCCGGCGACGTCGCCGATCAATCGAGTCCATTCCAGCTCTGAGAACGGCGTGGGTTCTACGATATTGTAAATCCTGTCCCCAGCCGCATCCGAGGTCGCCGCCAATGCGATGGCCGCGGCGACGTTCTCGACGTAACCGCGCGGCAGACGCAAGCCACCCAAACCTTTTTCCAGAAGTATCGCCGGTCGGTTGTCGTCGATTCGCTTTACCGTAGGATAGAGGCGGTGGAGCGGGTCGCCGGGTCCATACACCATCGGCAACCGGAGGACAGTTGCCGGCAGCTCCGGATCGTTCATCACGGTGTGCTCGACTTCAATCTTGTCGTACTCGTCGTCGAGCCAGCTGAAGGTCTCCTGCATTCGCTTCAGGTGCTCCGGCGCATACGGGCGGCGATTGGTACGGAGGTCGGAATCTTCTGTGATCGGCACTGGCTGGAGCGCGCCGGTCTCGAGGCCGAGCAGGATTCCGTAGGCGCGGTAGACATCCTGGCTGCTCAGAACGACGAGGCGGGGAGTCACTCCGCGAAAGACATCCATGACTCCCTTGGCCTGGGTGCCGCTGCTCAGGATGCAGTCGATGACGACGTCGGGCCGGACGCGCACGAAATCCATCCGCTTCCAGCCGAGCTCGGAACGGTCACCAATGATTTCATGGGCGCCCTTCGGTAGCTCACCAGCCGAATGCCCGCGATGGTAAACGGCGACGTGATGGCCGGCCGCGATCAGATCGCGCACGACGAAGCGTCCAATGAAGCCCGAACCGCCAATTATCAGAATCTTCATCTCGCCCAGCCGTCTACTGTAGCAGCGCGGCCACGTCCGCTCTCAACGCGCGAAACGCGTCGGCGTTGAACCTGTTCGCCTCACGCTCGGACGGGCCGAGGAAATCTCCGACCGCGGTGCCACTCAGTCGATTGAGGAATCTCAAAATCCCGCTCTCCTGAACGACGAGCGTCCCGCGGCGGTTGAGGAGAGTCTGGGCACCAGGATTATCCTTGATCGAAATGCGTACCGGAATCCCCTGGTCCTGGAATGGCCGGCGTAGCGGAGACTTGAGCAGATATCCAACCGTCGGCGGCAGCCGCCACTCCGGTTCCTTGTTGAAGCGCATCGCCCAGCCGCGCTCGTGCGGATTGTTGATGGAGTTGAACTCGCCCACCATGTCGGTCCAGCCGACGGTGAAGACCAGGATCTTCATCGCCATGTCGACGTGGATGGTGAGAGCTTCCGGCATTGTCCGCACGGCTCCCTCGAGTGGAGCGAAGTGGCCGCCCTTGCTCCGCACCTTGAAGTGCACGTAGTAGTTCGCGGCCCAGGCGTGAAACCACCGTGCGCCAGCTTTGTCGGTGAGCGTGATGCGATACCTGCCTTTGCTGATGTACTTGTCGATATAAGCGGCGTAGTGCGGCATGGTCGCTTTGAGGATCTCGGGCGTGAGCCTGATCGCGATATCGAAGGTGGTCGCGCCGTCGCTGTCCGGGGTGGCGCGGAGGGTATCCATCGTGAACAGCCTGCCAAGCGCCGCGGCGGTGTGCGGAAAGCTCGCGTTATACTCGGCGCGGATGGCGGCGGGAGATCTCCCCTCGCCAGCCTGTAGTGCCGCGGCTAGAACATCCGCGATGTATCTGGCGCCGATTCTTCCGAGCGCGACATCGACGTTGGTGAACCACTCGTACTCGTTGCTGGTGAGTCGCCTCAGGCGGACGATCTCGCGTGACTCGGCGAGTGCGTCAGGCGGAGCGGTCGACAACCGGGCGGTCACGATGTATCGATCGTATGAGAAACGGCCTTCATCGCCGAAGATTCGGGCGCTGTCGGGACCGACTGCCAGCCAGATGGTGGTGTCGTTGTACACGCCTGAGGGCGTCAGGGCATAGTGACCGAACTGCGCGCGCGCGTGAATGACCCGTGCCGGGCGCTGGATGTTGGTGAAGCGGGAGCCGACGGAGTAGAAGAATTCTTCTGCGTTCTGGCGTGCCAGGGGGATGTTGGGGCCGAACGCGGGGGCGACCTGGCGGCAAGCGGCGAGAGCGAGAAGGAGTGTGGCCGCCCCGAAGCAGTTCCTGTTATTCACCCGCGAAAGTTCAATGACTGACGTAGTCGGGGGAAGGGTACGACATGGGACATAGACGCTCAAAGGGGGGCCTCTGGCGCCCGTAGTGTAAACGATTACATATTTCGAGGCAGAGTAGAGATCGGCCAGTATACCCCGGCACCGCCCTCGGTCGCTTAAGTCAGCGGCCCGAGCCCGCCGCAGTCGCGAGGAGCATGGTCACGATCAAGGACGTAGCCCGTGAAGCAAAGGTGTCCGTTGCCACCGTCTCCAGAGTTCTCAACGGCAGCGGACCAGTCAGGGAGGAGACACGGCGCCTGATTCGTGAAGTCGCCGGCAGGATGCGCTACGTCCCGCACAGCGGCGCGCGGAGTCTCATCACCAGCAAGACGCAGACGCTGGGCGTCCTACTTCCCGATCTGTACGGGGAGTTCTTTTCCGAAGTGATCCGCGGTATGGACGACACCGCGCAGAAGAATGGATTTCATCTGTTGATCTCGAGATCCTATGCCGACAGGCACGGGATCGAGACGGCGATAAAGGCAATGCGCGGCCGCGTCGATGGCGTTGTGGTGATGTCGCCTGACCTGGATTCCGATTCTCTGCTCAATCTGCCCAGCACCATTCCCGTGGTTCTGCTCTGCTCGGTATCCAGAGGCAATGAGATCGACTCTCTTACGATCCAGAACTGCCGGGGAGCGAGAGAGATGGTGACGCATCTCGTTTCGCTCGGGCACAGGCGGATAGCCATCATCAAGGGATCGCCCCGGAATTACGACGCGGCGGAGAGACTCCGTGGCTATCGGATAGCGCTCCGCGAAGGGGGAATCGCTCCCGACAGCATGCTCGAGCGGGAGGGAGATTTTACCGAGGCCGGCGGATATCACGCGACACTTGCTCTGCTCGGAATGAATCCACGGCCGACCGCAATCTTTGCGGCCAACGACTCAATGGCGATCGGCGTGTTGAGCGCGCTGCGCGAATCAGGGGTTCAGGTACCGGAGGAGATGGCGGTCGCCGGGTTCGACGACATTCCGCTCGCGCGCTTCATGGATCCTCCGCTGTCTTCCGTCCACGTTCCCATCTGCGAACTCGGGGCGCGGGCGGTGGAGCTCCTGCTTCACGGAATCAGACACAAGAACGATCACCCGCGCCGTCGCGAGCGGATGTTGACCGAGCTCGTCATCCGGCGCTCGACCGGCGGCCAGCCGGCCGAGCGTCCACGACCACAAACCCTAAATGGAGAGATGGCTTCAGTCTAATGCAGGCAGGTTTGCGATGAATTCAGCAGTACAACGACAATCACTGGAGATGTAAATGAATACCAGCAGGTACTTCTTCAACCAATATGGTCGTGCGATCGGTCTGCTCGTCGCGCTTCTGTGTCTTGCGGGAGGGAATCTCCCCGCGCAGAACTCGACGGGTACGGTTCGCGGCACAATCAGCGGAGAGGGCGGCGCCGCAATCGGAAGCGCTCAAATTGTCGCCAGAAATACCGACAACGGTGTGCAGCGCGGAACGCAATCCAACGATGCCGGATTCTACACGCTCGCTGGCCTTGTTCCCGGAACCTACAGCGTCACAGTACGCCGAATCGGAAGTGCGCCGCAAACGCGCACCGTTGTGGTCCAGATCGGCACAACGCAAGTCCAGGATTTTGCTCTCTCGCAACAGGCTGCGCAGCTGGAGACCCAAATCGTCACAGCCAGCACGGGGCTGGAGACCAAATCTTCCGAAGTCTCAACCAACGTAACGCAGGCTCAGATCGCGAAGCTGCCGTCGTCGACCCGCAATTTCCTGGACCTCGCGGCGCTTTCGCCCGGCGTCATCGTCACCGAAGATCGGACGAACAGCACCCAATTCAAGACTGTCTCGGCTGACGGCCAGAGTCCCAGCTCGGTCAATCTTTTCATTGATGGGACGAGCTTCAAGAACGATTTGACCTCTGGTGGAATCGCTGGTCAGGACGCGAGTCGAGGCAACCCGTTTGCGCGTAACGCGGTTCAGGAATACCGCATCATCGCCCAGAACTTCAAGGCGGAATACCAAAAAGCCTCCAGCGCGATCATCATTGCCAAGACCAAATCGGGGGGTAACACCTGGAGGGGTAACGCGCTCGTAGGATATCAGAACGCCAGCATGATTCAGCTCGACACTCTACAGCGCAAAGACCAGGCGGCAGCGTCCGCGTCGGGCGGGACTTTCACGAAGCCCAAATACAACCGCACTCTAAGTGCGCTGAGTATTGGCGGACCGATAGTAAAGGACAAGATCCACGTCTTCGGATCTTACGAAGGCAACATCCAGAACCGCGCGAATCGCGTATCCTTTTCGGGTTTGCCGCCGGTCGGCACCTACCCGGCACTCGATACGGTAAATCTCGCGAGGTACAACGGCAGCTTCCAATCACCGTTCCGCGAGAACCTGTGGTTCGGCAAAATCGACGACGCGATCAACGACAAATCGTCCGCGGAGTTGAGCTTCAGCTATCGGGGCGAGACGGACATTCGCGACTTCGGCGGCAATCAGGCGTTCTCCGAAGCGATCAATTATCACCAGAATGTGTCTGTCGCGCAGGCCAAGTACAATTATTTCGTCGGTCCGCTACTCAACGAAGCGAAGGTCGATTACTCCAACTTTCGCCGCAACCCTCGTCCGAATGAGCCCGGCGTTCAGCGTGTCTTCGACCCGATAGGAGCAATCATCGGCGCCAACGTGAGCACGCAGGATTTCGTTCAGAAGCGACTCGGTTTGAGAGACGACCTCACCTACTCCGGATTCAAGCTTGCGGGTGACCACGTCGTCAAGACGGGCGCGAGCCTCGATTTCGTGAAGTACGATGTGTTCAAGGACAACAACGGCACGCCACAGTTCTCCTACATCAACCAGATCGATTGCTATCCCACTTGCGGCACGCCGTCGGTCTACAACTACACGACTCCCTACAGGCTCGTCCTGGCCACCGGCGAGCCACGCCTTAACGCGAACAACAGACAGGTGGGTCTCTACGCACAGGACGACTGGAGCCCGGTCGCGCGGCTGATGTTAAACATCGGCGTTCGGTGGGATTATGAGTCTCACATGCTGAACAACGACTACGTCACTCCTGCAAACGTGGTTAACGTAGTCAATCAGATTAACAGCCAGCTTCCGAACCCGCTGGATGTGAGCCGGTACATAAGCACGGGTAAGGAAAGAAAGCCCTTCATGGGTGCGATTCAGCCGCGCTTTGGATTCTCGTACTCGATCGACAAAGCCGAACGAACAACGGTCTTTGGCGGTTGGGGTTTGTACTACGATCGTATCCAGTACGACCTGTATTCGGTCGACGAAACGCAGAAGCTGACCCATCCGACCTACACGATCAAGTTTGCTCCAACTGGAACAACGCCGACGGCGGGCTACGCTGCGTGGAATCCGTCATACCTCACGGCGAGCAAGGCAACCCTGGACGCGCTCGTCAAGACCACGGGTAATCCGGAAGCCTGGTTCATCGACAACGAGGCGAAGGTACCCCGCTCGAAGCAGATGAGTGTAGGAGTGCGGCAACTGTTCGGCGATCTCGCGGCGACGGTGACTTACGCCAACGTCAAGGGTGAGAACCAGACGGCCCTCAACTGGGCGCGGGCCGGTTTGAATCCGAATGGCAGCTGCTGCGTGTTTTTCGATCTTGGCCCATACGGCTTCAGTGAATTCATTTACATGACCAACGACAAGAAGACCTGGTATAACGCGATTCAGGTCCAGCTGGACCGGCCATATCGCCGGCTTGATCCGAATTCGATCGGATGGGGCGCGGGTCTGGCATACAGCTACGCTACACGATACGTGCAGGGCGCAGACGGCCTGACCGACGAATTCGATTTCCCGACATCATTGAGTATCCCGAAGCATCCCGCGAACGATGAGAAACAGCGCGTGGTTGCGAACTGGATCACGGATCTTCCGTACCTCTTCGGGATTCAGTTCTCGGGCCTGGCAACGTTTGGCGGCAAATACCGGCAGGACGTTGGCTGCCCGGCACGTTTCTGCGGCTTCGGCACGACTGGAAACCAGTTTGAGCGCGGCGGTTGGACCGTGCCGGGCACATTCCCGTACCAGACAGTCGATCTCCGCTTCCGCAAGGATTTCCCGAACTTCGGACGGACACAGACTGCGTTCGGACTCACCCTCGACGTTTTCAACGCGACAAATCACAACAACTGGGGCAACTACAATACGGGCAACCGCAACGACGCTACCTTCGGACAGCCGAGTAGCCTGGTTAGTGATGCTCGCAGGTACCAATTCGGCGCGGAGCTAAACTTCTAACCAGCCCGCACGCCTGATCACCGGCTTTCGAGCTGGCCATATGACGAATCGGCGCTGGTTGCGAAGGACCGCAGCCAGCGCCGATTTTTGCTCTTAGTCTTCATGAAATCACCTGCAAGGGACAAATGGCTGACATCCGGCTAATGGTGCGACGCTCTTCGGCATTGCTCCTTGTCGTCATATCGGCGTGCACCACCGCGACGTCGATCACTGGAATCAGTGGACCGATTCCACCTTCTGCCCTCACTACGAGGCAGACCGCATTTCTCGATACCCTCGAGCAGCGGACCTTCGACTGGTTCTGGCAACAAACCGATAACAGTACCGGCCTCACTCCAGACCGCTGGCCAACGAAGAGCTTCTCTAGTGTAGCTGCAGTCGGCTTCGCGCTCACCGCGTACCCAGTCGGAGTAGAACGGCGGTACGTGACGCGGAGTGCAGCGGCGAATCGCGCGCTCAACACGCTTCGCTTCATGTACAATGCCCCGCAGGGGCCACAGCCCGCCAATGTCACCGGCTACAAGGGATTCTTCTACCATTTTCTCGACATGCAGACGGGGTATCGGTTCCAGCAGGTCGAGCTCTCTACCATAGACACATCGCTGTTGCTCGGCGGCGTTCTCTTTTGCCAGTCGTACTTCACCGGCGGTGATCCAACCGAGAGCGCAATCCGAGCATACGCCGATTCGATCTATCTGCGCATCGACTGGCAGTGGGCGGTGCACAACTCGCCGCTCGTCAGCATGGGCTGGCACCCCGAATCCGGTTTCATCAACTCAGACTGGAAGGGGTACGATGAGGGGATGATTGTCTACATCCTCGCGCTCGGCTCGCCAACGCACCCCATCGACCCCGCGGGCTGGACCGAGTGGACCCGAAGCTATGTCTGGATGGATTTCTACGGGCAGCCGCTCGTCAATTTTCCGCCACTGTTCGGGCACCAGTACTCGCACGTCTGGATTGACTTCCGTGGAATTCAGGACGCTTACATGCGCGGCAAGGGGATCGACTACTTCGAGAACTCACGCCGAGCGACGATCTCGCAGCGGCTGTATGCGATCGATAATCCGGGCCATTGGCGGGATTACGGAGCGAACGTCTGGGGGCTTACGGCGGACGACGGCCCGCACGACACGACCGTCGTGATCGACGGAGCGACGAGACAGTTTCACACCTACACGGCGCGCGGCGTCGCCGCCGACTATGTGATGGACGACGGCACTCTCGGTGCGACCGCTCCGGGAGCGTCCGTGCCGTTCGCGCCGGAGATTGCTGTTCCCGCGCTGGTCGCGATTCGGGAGAAGTATGGGGACAATCTCTTTACCAAGTATGGATTCGTCGACTCCTATAATCCAACGTTTCAGCTACCGATCAGCCCGCACCATGGACACGTCGTCGCAGGAGTGGGTTGGTTCGACACGGATTATCTGGGGATCGATCAGGGGCCGATCATCGCCATGGTCGAGAATTACAGGAGTGATCTGATCTGGAAGACGATGCGGAAAAATCCCTACATCATCGCAGGGCTCAAGAAGGCCGGATTCACTGGTGGGTGGCTTCAATAGTGATAGTTCGGCGTCAGTGGTAACTCGGAGTCGCGTCCTCTTCTCGCTCGCGCCGATCGCCTTCGGCCTGCTTGCCCTCGCTTGCTCCAATGCGTCCGCCGGCAACAAGACAACTCTTCGCATTTGGGCGATGGGGCGAGAAGGCGAGGTTCTCTCGCAACTGGTATCGGGATTCGAGAAGGAACACCCCAACATCCACGTCGAGGTCCAGCAGATCCCCTGGACCGCCGCGCACGAAAAGCTCCTCACCGCCTACGTAGGCGACGCCACGCCCGACATAGCCATGCTCGGCAACACCTGGGTGCCGGAGTTCGTCGCGCTCAACGCCCTGGCCCCGCTCGATAGCTTCGTCGCACAGTCGAAAGAAGTAAGGCGCGATGATTTCTTCCCAGGCATCTGGAAGACCAACGTCGTCAACGGCAAGACTTACGGCATTCCGTGGTACGTCGACACTCGACTGATCTTCTATCGGACGGATCTTCTCGTCAAAGCCGGCTACAGGGAATTCCCGAAGACCTGGGCCGAGTGGATGACGGCGATGAAGAAGATCAAATCGCAGATGTCCGAGCGGCAGTTCCCGATGCTGATGCCGACCAACGAGTGGCCGCAGCCCGTCGTGTTCGCGATTGAGGCGGGCTCGCCGATCTTACGGGATGGCGGACGATACGGCGCGTTCGAGCAGCCGGCGTTCCGCAAGGGATTCGACTTCTACCTCAACTTCTACCGTCAGGGTCTCGCATCGCCGGTCTCGAGCTCCCAGGTCTCGAACCTGTTCCAGGAATTCGAGCGCGGCAACATCGCGATGTACATCTCTGGTCCCTGGTATATCGGTGAGTTCAAGAATCGCCTCGACTCCGCCACCCAGGCAAAGTGGATGACCGCGCCGATGCCCGGCATCAATGGACCGGGCGTGTCGATGGCCGGCGGCTCAAGCTTGTCCCTCTTCGCCGGCTCGCAGCACAAGATGGACGCGTGGAAGCTGATGGAGTACCTCTCGAGGCCACAGGTCGAGCTGGCGTTCTACAAATTGACTGGCGATTTGCCACCGAGGAAATCGGCTTGGCAGGATTCGACGCTGGCGAACAACAAATACGCCAAGGCATTCCGGGATCAGCTCGAGCGGGTTGCGCCGTTGCCCCAAGTGCCGGAGTGGGAGGAGATCGCAACTACTATCTTCGAGCACGGTGAGCAGGCTATCCGGAAAGCAAAGACGGTCGATCAAACCCTGGCGTCGCTGGATCAGGATGTCAACGCGATGCTGGAAAAAAGACGGTACCTGCTGGCGCAGAGTCCAAAACCGTGATGAGGGCGAGCACACGGATGCCGGCGGACGTCGGGAAGGCGGCTTGGCTGTTCCTGGCGCCGGCACTGGTCCTGATTTTTGTTTTCTTCTTCCTGCCTGTCCTCGCGTCGCTCGTTCTGAGCGTCACTGACTTCGATATCTACGCGATCGCCAATCCCCCGACAACGCGCTTCGTCGGCCTCGCCAACTACTCCAAGCTCATTCACACTCCGGAGTTCTGGCAGGCGCTCAAGAACACTTTCTACTTCGCCATCGTCGGCGGTCCGCTCACCATCGCCGTGTCGCTCGCGGCGGCACTCCTGCTCAACGCCAGGCTGGTCCGTTTCAAGAGCTTCTTCCGCACCATCTACTTCACGCCGTTCGT
>JALYKQ010000277.1 GCA_030774675.1 Gemmatimonadota bacterium
GATAGCTCTCCGGTGACCTGAGCGTGCCATAATCGGCGGCAACCTCGAGACCGCGCGGGCTGACTTTTACCAGCTGATTGTCTGACGTCCGCCCGCTCTCGCTCAGCAATCGCTGAATGACTTTCTCCGTCTCATCATAGGCGCCTTCGCCGAAATGGTGATATCGAATGCGTCCATTCACATCGGCGACGTACACCGCCGGCCAGTAGTTGTTGTCGAATGCGCGCCAGACGCCATAATCGCTGTCCACAGCGATCGGGTATCTCACGTCCATTTCCTTCGCTGCCCATCGCACGTTGTCGATGTCCTTCTCGAACGGGAACTCCGGCGTGTGCGCACCGATCACGACCAATCCCTGACCGCGGTATTTGTCGGCCCAGGCACGCACGTAGGGAAGGGTGCGCAGCCAGTTGACACACGCACAAGTCCAGAAATCGACGAGCACGACTTTACCGCGCAGGCCCGCCGGTGTGAGCGGTTGAGAGTTGAGCCACTCGGTTGCTCCGCTCAGCGAGGGAAGCGTGCCCTCATCTCTCTCAGTCAGCGCTGCGCACGCCATCTGTTGTACCGCCGATCCTATGACGCCAAGCCGCGCTGCACCGAGCGCGGCAGCCGCCGCGCCCACAAATCTGCGCCGCGCCTCATTGATCGATTCCGGCATTGTGAAACTCCTCAATCGCACTCAAACTAGTCTCCCGCTTCCCGCCTCCCGCTCAAAACCCGTCGACGTCCACAATCGCCTTCGCAAAGGCCTGTGGATCCTCCTGCGGCACATTGTGCCCGATGCCGTTCAGCACGCGATGCGAATACTTGCCGGTGAACTTGCTGGCGTACGCCTTTCCGTCGGCAGCGGCGCCATCGAAATCGCTGGCAATCGTAATTGTCGGGACGGAGATGTTCGGACCCGCGAAGAGCTTCTGCTCGAGGTCGCTGTATTTCGCCTCGCCGTCGGCGATGCTCAGCCTCCACCGGTAATTGTGAATGACAATTTTGACGTGGTCCGTATTGTTGAATGAAGCGGCCGTGCGTCCGTACGTGGCGTCATCGAACTTCCACTTCGGCGAAGCGATCTGCCAAATGAGCTTGTTGAAGTCGCTGGTATTGGCGGTGTAGCCGCGCACGCCACGCTCGGTCGCGAAGTAGTACTGGTACCACCACCCCAGCTCGGCCTTTGGCGGCAGGGGCTGCAGGTTCGCCTGGAGGTTTACGATCAGGTAGCCGCTCACGGCGACGAGTGCCTTCACGCGGTCCGGCCAGAGAGCCGCCATGATCGCCCCGGTGCGCGAGCCCCAGTCAAAACCGCCGACGACTGCCTTCTGGATTTTGAGAGCATCCATCAGGGCGATGATGTCGACAGCAACTACTGCCTGTTCTCCGTTCCGAACGGTTTCGTTGGAGAGGAAGCGT
Source organism: Gemmatimonadota bacterium (assembly GCA_030774675.1). Taxonomy (GTDB): domain Bacteria; phylum Gemmatimonadota; class Gemmatimonadetes; order Gemmatimonadales; family Gemmatimonadaceae; genus UBA4720. Next base: position 1,408 of record JALYKQ010000277.1, read on the forward strand.
GTCGTGCCGTACCCGCGGAGGTAGGGGATGATGACTCTGTATCCTTTGGCGGCGAGAAGAGGAGCGACATCGGCGAAAGCGTGAATGTCGTACGGCCAGCCGTGGAGCAGAATGACTGCCGGGCCATTTGCCGGCCCGGCTTCCGCGTATCCAACATTCAGAAGGCCCGCGTCAATCTGTTTCAGCGAGTCGAATGACGGGCGGCCGGACGGCGCAGTCATGATTTCTTCTCCTCCTGGCAACTCGTCGAGCGGTGTATTCGCAAACGCCGTCACGTCGAATCGGACTGCGGCGACGGCGGTCATCATCGCGGTGCCAAGAAAACGGCGGCGCTCGTTGTCGATCTTCGGAGATCCCGGAATCATTGTCAGTCGGCGCGCCCACCGGCTGTCGCCGAACTGCGCAGTGGTCTGAAGCCATCGCGCATCCCGGTCACGAAATACTCCGGCTGCTCCCACGCCGCGAAGTGTCCGCCCTTCGGGAACTTGTTGTAATAGATCATCTTGGCATACGCCTTCTCCGCCCAGGTCTTTGGCGCGGCGTAGATCTCGTCGGGGAAGACCGTGACGACGACCGGGAGCTTGACATTCCTGACGGTGAAGAAGCCGCCTGGCGGTAACGTGTGCGTCGTATCCCAATAGAGACGCGCCGAGGAGATCGCCGTGTTCGTCAACCAGTACATCGTGATGTTGTCGAGGATGTCGTCGCGCGATAGACCTTCGCGCTGTCCGGCAAAAACGCGCGCGATGAGTTTCTGACTCGCATCATCGTGATCGAGAATCCACCCTGCCAGGCCGATCGGTGAATCCGCAATCCCGTAAAGCGTTTGTGGGCGGAGCGACATTTCGTTGGCGTAGCCGAGGCCGTTCTTGTAGAAGAAGCCGAGCTGATCCCAGGCTCTGGATTCGTCAGCGGTGAGGGTGGCCGGCTTCGGCTTGCCGGCGAAGAGAGCCGCGTCAAGATCGGGTGGGACCGTCGCCGCCATGTTCGTGGAAATGCCGAGCAGTCCGGGAGGTGCCTGTAACGCCATTACCTCCGAGATTGCATTGCCCCAATCGCCGCCCTGCGCCACGAACTTCGTGTAGCCGAGGTTCCGCATGAGCGTCGTCCACGCTGTCGCGATACGTACGGGGTTCCATCCGGGGGCGGTCGGCTTGCCGGAGAATCCATACCCTGGAATCGACGGGATCACGACGTCGAAAGCGTCGGCCGCGCTCCCGCCGTACTTGGTCGGATTGGTGAGTGGATCGATGATCTTGAGCTGCTCGATGACGGAGCCGGGCCACCCATGCGTGACGATCATCGGCAGCGCATTCTTTTCCTTCGATTTGACGTGGATAAAGTGAATGTCCAGTCCATCGATGTTGGTGATGAAGTTCGGAAACGAGTTCAGTTTGGCTTCCGCCTTCCGCCAGTCATAATTATCCGCCCAATAGCTCGCTAGGGCCTGCATCGTCGCCAGCTGCACACCCTGCGTATCGTCAGCGACGGTTTCTCTCTCAGGCCATTTTGTCGCTTTGACGCGTCGGCGCAAATCGGCGAGCTGCTCCTCCGGAAAACTCACGCGGAACGGACGAATGTCACTCCTGGCACTGCTGGTCTCTGTTGGAACATCAGTAATCGGTTGAGTCATGGCCTCTAACCTCCTGGAAAAAGCAAGAAGACCCAGCTGGCTCGCGGCAACGGTTGCGGCGGCAGCACCAACAAAACGACGGCGATCGAGATCGGGCATTTTGGTCATCTCCATGCGCGTTCGCGGTTCAATTTCGAATACGCGGCGGAGCAGCGATTCGCTGGCTTCCTACTTTCTCCATCCACGATCGCCCGCGCCAAAACATCCGTGTTGAGCTAGGGCAGCACGAGGAAATCTTGTAACGAATTAGTTCATCTGCGGAGCACCGGCGATTCCGCGCAAAAGGATTGGGCCGGGGCGCGGGCATTGATTGCGTAAATCGCAGCTCGCGCACACTATAACAGTCCTTCGCCATGCCTACAGGGGTACGTATGAAACTGTTTCATTTCGCGACTCTGGCGCTCGTGGCGCCGATCGCCCTCGCCGCCCAGCAACCGCCCGCCGCACCGCCCGCCAATCCGATCACCACCGTGTTTCGCACCAGGATCTCGGCGATGCACCGCAACATCGCGCAGGCATTCGACTCGATCCCCGAGTCGAAGTTCGCCTACAAACCGACACCGGCACAGCTGAGTATCGGATTCATCGCTCAGCACATCGCGAGCGACGACTACTTCTTCTGCAACAACTTTGGCGCGCTGAAGGGGACGCGGGCAGCCGAGGATACCGCTACTGCGGATTCGGTGAAGGCGACCTGGCCGAAGGCGAAGCTGGTGACGCGCCTCAAGGAATCGTTCGCGTACTGCGATCGGGCGATCGCTCAGCTCGACGATGCGAAGCTCGCCGAGGCAGTGACTGTCACCTTTGGTGGGAATTCGCGGACCGTCGCACGCGCCGGAATGGTCCTCGGCCACGCGATGGACCTGGCGGATCATTACAGCCAGCTCGCGAACTACATGCGTCTGAATAACCTCCTTCCGCCGACAGCGCTGCCAAGACCGCGACCGGCTGGAAATTAGTACGAATCTCTAGAGCGTCCATAAAACGCTCTAGGGGCTAGCCGCCCCAAAAGTATTCCCAACCAGCCGGCGGTTTGGAGGCCTGGTGAAGTAGGAGACGCCCACGAGTGCCAGGAGCGCCAGCGGCAGGATCCATCTCACGCCGCCCTCCGACAAGTGGGACGAGATGGTCGCCATTACCAAAGCGAACGTCACGCCGGCGTATGCCCATTCCTTGAGCAGAGCAAATCCTGGCAACAGCAACACGATCGCCGCGATCGGCTTGGCAATTCCGAGCACCAGCCGGAGATGTTGTGGGTAGCCGGCTTTGGCAAATCCGGCGACGACCTCCGCACTTCCGGTCAGGTAAGTCAGGGAACCGAGCAGCGCTAAGCAAGCGATCACTGTGCTGGTCCAGTAGGCAATCTTTCGAGCCATAAATCCCCTCCTGTGAGTTTTCACGCTGCAACGAACTAGTAGCGGAAGTGAGTTTTCTCACCTCGCTCCTTACTTACGGCCCGTGACTGTCGTGTGCGCCGGGATGATACACACGCTCGATGTGTCCCTTGAGCTGTGACGGATAGAAGTACACGTCCCTGAGATTCCCGTTGCTATATCGCTGCGCCTCGTCGTTGAAGTGTGGCGACGAGGGGTTGCCGCTCTCGCCACCCGCGGTAATCGCCCTCGCACGCACGCTGTCCCCGAACTCGACCACCGCCACGAAGCTGTTACCGCTGGTGCCGTACCACTTCTTCGTTCCCGGATACGCGCGCGCAGCAAACGACGCCAGAGATCCCCACCTCGACGACGTGAAAGGAACCGGGAAGCTCGGCGCCGAGTCGTCGAACTTTGGCGCTATGTCATCGGTGATGCGCTGGAACCGGTTGATTTCTCCCCACGGCGTCTGCCAGGTCCCGAAATCGCGCTCGAGTTTGGTCTTCGCCGCGGCGAGCGACTGAAGCCGCTCCCCGTCTGTCGCGTGATCGATGACGTAGGTCTCGGCCGACATCGCCGCCTGCCGTGCTCCAGCGCCGACGCGACTCAAGAGATCCTCTCCCCAGAAGACGGCGAGTGACGTCGGGATGGAATTGGTCGCCCAGCGGAAGTCCCATCCGCGCAGCGCGGCGATCGGACCGGCGAGGTTTGCCTTGAGTGTGTCGGACGCCGGCAGATTGTCGTAAGACTTGAGCAGCCCCGGAATCATACGCGCGAAGGACGGCAACCAGCTGTCGTAAGCCGCCGAGATGAGTGAAGCGATGGTGAAATCTTTCGTGTCCGGAAGAACTTTCAGCGCGTGGCGTCCGCGCGGTGATTCCTCCCTGCTGATCTCAACGTACGCTGGGAAATCCGCCCGCTTCGGGCTGAACGGCCCCGCCGCGGACCACGGCCAGTTGTTGCTGTTGAAGACCCAGCCGTTTGGCGGATTGAGGACGTTCGGACTCTCGTCAACCGACAGCACGCCCTTCCACTCAGTGCGCGGATCGCTGCCGTCGACGGGACGAGTCCAGTCAAAGGATGTATCGCGCCTCGGAATGAAATTGGAGTGGAAATAAGCGATGTCCCCATCGGCGTCGGCGAAGGTGGTGTTGTTCGACGAGTTCGTGTGCAGCTCCATCGTCTGGCGGAATGATTTGAGATCCCGCGCTTTCATTCGCGTAAATGATTGTGTCAACGCGTCCATCGGCCGCTGCATCAGCCGCACGCTCACCAATTTCCCGTTCTGCTCGCGCACGATCGGTCCGTGATGAGTACGGAGTATCATGAAATCCTTCTGCGACATTCCCTGCGGAGTCCGGTAGCGAACGACGGTTTTTTCCTCCGCGACCGGCCGCTCCTCGGCGCCATAACGATAAACGAAGTGGTCACCGCGTTTCGTCACGGTCTCGAGATACTCATCGATGTTGTCGGCGCCGGTGGACGAGTGCATCCAGCCCGCGCGGTCGTTGAAGCCCTGATAGACGAAGAATTGTCCCCACGTTACCGCGCCATAGGCGTTCAAGCCCTCCTGACTCGTGACCTGCACCTCGGCGCGGAAGAAAAACGATGTGTGCGGATTGATCAGAAGCAGTGCGTGATGCGAAAGCGTGTTGGAGGGTGCGATCGCGGCACCATTGGAGCCACGATCAGGACTGGATTCAATCGCGGCTTTGACGACAATGTTTCGTGATTGCCATCCGTAGAAGGCACTCAGTTGAGTCAGGTTGACGGATTCGATGTCCGGCCCGATGCTGCCATCGCTGAACGCGAGCGGCATCCACGGCTCGAAGTGCGCGATGACCTTTGGTTTCACCTCAGGGTGCTTGTACAGGTAGTAATTCAATCCATCGGCCCACGCATTCATGACTGACTGGAGCCAGCGCGGGCTGCGCGAGTAGAGCACCTTCAGTGAATCCGGATTGTTTATCAGCCGCATCCTGAGGTCGCGATAAATCGCGCCTTCGCCTTCCGACTCGGCGGCGCGTCCCACCGCATTGAAGTAGTTGGTTTCGACGCGGTTGAAGTCGTCCTCCGCCTGGGCGTAGAGGAGACCGAACACCGCATCGGTGTCGGTCTTACCCGAGATGTGCGCAATTCCCCAGTCGTCTCGTGTGATCGTGACGCTCTGCGCTTCGCGCGACCATCGGGCCAGGTCACCCCGCGAAGGGGAGGGGGATTGCGCCGAGATGGTCGATGCGAGTCCGGCGCAGAGCAGGAGGAGTTTACTTAAGGACTTGATCATGGATAGAAGAGATTCAGCAGCACCAGCGCGTGGAAGGACTCAGAGCTTACGGCGTGAACATCACCTTGCAAATGTAAGGCGGTCCCGTGTGGTCGCTCTCCATTTTGTCGCCCATCTGCAGCATGTATTGCCCCGGCCGACTGAAGACAGCTTCAGGAATTGTGTCCCTGCCGTAAGCGTGCGGAGGGAGACTAATATCAGTTGGCACCTTCAGCGTGCTCATGGTTTTGAAGTCTTCACTGGGCAGAATCGAATATTTCTGAGTGGGGTCTTCGGGCTGCGGATACACGAAGGAAAAGTAGACATCACTGGGTGTGAGTACCATCAGTTCGCCGCCATGCGGTGTCGCCAAATGAAGAGTCAGTGTATCGCGTGGGCCGAGCGACCTCGGCGTGCAACTGAACTCAATCGAGTCCTCCATCGGAGGCACCCATTCGTCATCAGCATCGCCGATGACCGAATCCGCAACCTGGTTGCCCGTGTCAGGCGCCCGACTGACAGTACTGGACGCGTTTCCAGGCGGAATT
>JALYKQ010000278.1 GCA_030774675.1 Gemmatimonadota bacterium
GGATTGAAGCCAAAGTGGCGATACGCCTGCGCCGTGGCGACGCGTCCGCGCGGAGTCCGCTGCAGGAATCCGTTCTGAACCAGGAACGGCTCGTAGACTTCTTCGAGCGTCCCCGCGTCTTCACCGACGGCGGCGGCGATTGTGCTGACACCCACCGGTCCGCCCTCGAACTTCTCGATGATCGTCTTCAAGATCCGCGAGTCCATGTCGTCGAGCCCGAACTGATCGACCTCGAGTAGCTGGAGCGCATCAGCCGCGACCTTGCGATTGATGCTGCCGCCGGCCCGCATTTGGGCGAAGTCGCGAATGCGCCGCAGCAGCCGGTTGGCGACGCGCGGCGTTCCGCGAGATCTCTTGGCGATCTCCTTTGCGCCCTCTTCGTCGATCTCGACCTGCATCACTTCGGCAGTGCGGTGGACGATCTGCTCGAGGTCGGCGGGCGGATAGAAGTTGAGCCGCTGCTCGATCCCGAACCGCGCGCGCATTGGCGGGGTGAGCATGCCGAGCCTAGTGGTAGCGCCGATCAGAGTGAACTTCTCGATCTGCATGCTGATCGTCTGTGCCTTGGGTCCTTCGGAGAGACGGATGTCGATCCGCCAGTCTTCCATCGCGGGGTAGAGGAATTCTTCGATGATCGGCCGGAGGCGGTGGATTTCATCTATGAAGAGGATGTCGCCTTCGCGGAGATTGGTCAGGGTGCCTACGAGGTCACCGGGTTTTTCGAGGGCGGGCCCGGAAGTCGTCCTGATATTTACGCCGAGCTCTCTGGCGATTAGTTCAGCTAACGTTGTCTTACCGAGGCCTGGTGGGCCGAAGAAGAGGGTGTGATCGAGCGGTTCACGACGCGCGAGTGCGGCATCGATGTAGATGCGCAGCGATTCCTTCACGCGGTCCTGGCCGATGAATTCGGACAGACGTTGAGGGCGGAGAGAGAGCTCGACTACACTCTCGTCCGGGATGATTTCGGGAGTTGTTATTTCGGCGCGGGACATTGCATGGTTTACGATCACACGTAAAAGCTTCGACCTCAAAGGTACCCGAAGACAGGCCGAAAATCGATGCTACAATCCGAGGTGCTCCCAGTTCGCAATCGCATTCAGCGCCAATGCAAAACTCCCCTGCGATTCCCACCTCCACAGCGGCCGGATCCCGAACAACACCACGTGACCTGACCCCACCGGCGCATCGACAACAGCAGCTTTCCCCGCGAGCTCATCGCCCCCGACCATCATACCGGACACGAGCAGCGAATCGGCCTTGTCGTGGAACTTGAGAATTACATGCGCCCGCATCCGCTCTTGCTGCGCCGCGAACGCCGGGTCGCGAAGCTCCGCCACCACCGTATCCTTCGGCTGTACGTTGAACACAGGCGCCTGGCTGAAGTAGATCGGGAAGCTCGAGCTCTCGTACCCGTACAAAATCGGACTCGCACTCGCTCCAGTCGCGGGCTGCACCCGAATCACTGATCCACGCGCATTCAAACGCGTCGTCGTCAACTGAGTCACCGTCGGATTGAAGCCGAGCGTGATCGGGAGAATGCTTGAGTTACCGGAAGTCAGCAGCAAGCCGCCGCGCTCGACGAACCGCCTGAGTGCTGCGGCTCCTTCGAGCCCCATTCCCGGGCGGATGTCATCGGTCTGATCCCAAAGGTCGAGATTCGGCGTCAGCGCGGATTTCTTCCACGGAATCGGCGGTCCCACCATCGGCCGGCCGTTCACCAGCGCGCCCGCACTGCCACTGACATGCGGGAAGACGACGACGTCGAACTTGTCGAGCCTGCCCGGCCTGCGAAGTGATTGGTCGCTGATGTACGTGTAGGGCACGCCCATCTGGTCCAGCGCGTACCGCACCCATCCTTCGTTCTGGGTCTCGAGCCACGAATGCATCAGCGCGATGCGCGGCAGTCGGATCGAATGCTGGCGCGCGGTCACCGTTTCGCCGGCGGCAGTTGGGGTTAATCCCAGCGACCTGATTGCCTCGCTCGTCGCAACGCTACCGTTCTTGATGATGTAGGTCCCGGCCGCGAACTTCACTCCGCCCACCGCAAACGGCTCCTCCGCAACACTCACCGGGCTCGGTGCGATCTTCCATGGAAGAATGGCCGAGCGCCAGTCGCCGAGATGACGGACGAGAAGCGGGCCGGATCCGCCAGCGAAGCCACCTACGATATGCGCATCCGTCGTAAGCAGCACCATCGGCTTCATGAGAATCGTCGAATCGGCGATCTTGAGCGTCTGCACGTGACGCAGCTCGTCGAGCGTCCAGCCGGTGTCGTCGTACGGTGGAGGGTCGTCGGCCTTGAATTTCTGAATGGCGAGCAGCGTGCGCGGAGTCGCGGAGTACGGCTGATCGAGCCGCACGATCCAATCACCCGAGTGTACCTGCACGGCAGAATCAGTCGCCGGTTTCGGCGCAGCTGTAGAATCGGCCGCGCCTCGGCGCGCTGAACCACCCGCCCTCTTGAGAGCGAAGTCGCTCGTCGCAACGTGCACTTCGCTCCCCTGCGCGCGGAACAGATTGACGAGATCTGCTGCCTCGGCGGCGTGACGCTGATTCCGTGGAATCACGAACGCATAGGGCGCGCTGGTGCGCCCGCGATCGATCATCCGCTCACTCTTCGCCACGAAATTCTCGAGAAATG
>JALYKQ010000279.1 GCA_030774675.1 Gemmatimonadota bacterium
CCCGAAAAGGAGCCAACCGCCGTGAAGAAACCGTACCATATTGTGACTCGCGCTGCCCGGGAGTCGGCCGCCGTCATCGAGCAGTTCTGCCAGAGCAACGGACAGATCCTGCTTCCCATCGTCAATCTGATCGAAAGCGCCAGCCAGGTGGTGGAGACCGTGCTGCACGAAATTCAAGTGCATTCCCTGGAGGCGATCCTGGTGCTGAGCGCCGAGCAACTGGCCGGAGCGCGCACGCCCGGCAAGGCCAGCGGCGACATCCGTCATCATGGATCGCAGGCGGGCCGCGTCCAACTGGCGGATCGCAAGGTCAAGCTGAAGCGGCCGCGTCTGCGGCACAAGAGCGAAGGCGAGGTGAAGATTCCCGCCTACGAGGCGTTGCGCCAGGACCGCGGACTCAGCCAGCACATGCTGGGCGCGCTGCTGCGCGGCATTTCCACACGCGAATATCAGGAAGTCTTGCCGCAGATGGCGGCCACGGTGGGAGTGTCCAAGAGCGCCATCAGCCGGCAGGCCATCGAAGCCAGTGCCGAACAACTCCAGCAGCTGCGGGAGCGGCGCTGGGACCAAGTCGAGATTTTGGTGATCTACATCGACGGGCAACGGTTCGCCGAGCACCACATGCTTAGCGCGGTGGGCGTGGATGTCGAGGGCCACAAGCATATCCTGGGCATCGAGGCTGGGGCGACCGAGAATGCCGCCGCCGTCAAAGGCCTGCTCACGGGCCTGCGAGACCGCGGTTTGCCGACGGACCGCAAGTACCTGTTCGTCATCGATGGCGCCAAGGCCCTGCGCACCGCGATCGAAGAAGTTTTCGGTGACGATCAACCGGTACAGCGTTGCCGCAATCACAAGTTGGACAACGTCATGAAGGAGCTGCCCAAGGAACAACAACATCAAACCCGCAACCTGATGCGCGCCGCCTGGAAAGTAAACACCGCCGAAGAAGGCGAAAAGCGGCTGGAGCAGTTAGCGCGGTATCTGGAGCACGACTACGAATCGGCGGCACGCAGCTTGCGCGAGGGGATGAAAGACATGTTCACCTTGCAGCGGCTGCAGATTCCCGCGTCGCTCCACAAGTGCCTGGCTACCACCAACCTCATCGAGAGCCCCCACAGCGGCGTCCGGCGGCGTACCCATAACGTGAGCCGCTGGCGCGATTCCGCCATGGTGGAGCGCTGGGTCGCCTCGGCCTGGCTGCTCACCGAAAAACACTTTCGCCGCATCGATGGTCACGCCAACCTGTGGGCCCTGGCCGCCATCTTGGGTCGAAAAACCGAAACTTCCAAGAAGGAGAAAGTAGCGTAAGATGTACTCAGCCGCTCACCAACCTTCAACTAAGTCCGGGGCACCATCGAAATCAACGCCGTTATAAGGAGAACGATCAAGGTCTACAAGACGCATTGAATCTATGAGTTGGAGACGGCTAGTTCTTTCGGCAATTCCAAGCTAACCCTGGCCGAGAAACGCGGAGTCAATGTTGCTCCGTCCGGAATTTAGTGTTCGCCGTCGCCGAAATCGTCAGCGGCGGCCGATAAACGGCGTTAGGGGAAGTTGTGATCGCCGCCGACACTTCCGTTAATGTCCGACAACAGTACCGTAAACCGAATACGCGAATGCTCGCCACGCTCGATCTGTGATACGCGGGAGCAGACCTTAGGTTAGGGTAGTTTGGCCGCTTCGGCGACGGTCGCATCCCGCCCGATGAGCTTGATCTCAACCGTAGCGTGGGCCGACTCTTGCAGTGTTACCTTTGCGGCTTTACTCTCAAACAGGGCCCGGAATTCAGGATTCTGAGCGAGCCCTGGTTCGATATCCTCCCACGCAGCGATCCGGTATTCACCCGGCGCCAGGTTGGACAGCTGGAAAGATCCGTTCTGGTCCGTGTTCGCAACGCGTGGAGCATCGGGCGCGCTGTTTGCAGTCCGCCCGGGCGTCCACAGTGTTACCGATGCATTTGGAACAGCGTCGCCGTTTTCATTCCGCGCGAACCCAGATAAGTCAGCGGCTTTCGGCGAGAACAGGACCTCTAACGCGCCGCCAGAGCCCGATGTGAGGTCCAAGTCATCGTGCGTAACATCCAAACCTCCAAAGTGAATGTATTTGACGTATGATCCCCCCGGTTGTCCTGCAACGTTTACGCGGAACTTTCCCGGTACAAGTCCATGAATTTCAAATGTGCCATCGTCCCCAGTCTGCACATTCTGTCCGCCGAAGTTACCATCCATCATTTGAAGCCCGATTCGAAAACGCGGTGACAATGCCGACGTTCCCGCGGTAATCCCTTGAGTTGTCTGTGGCCCGGCTTCGATTCTGATTGTTCCATTGATATCTATGCCGGGACCGAGTGGGACCGTTATACCATCGAGGTCCTGATCAGTGACTGTTACGGGAAAATAAGCCAGCAGCCCAGGGGGTCTCCCAGTGTTCGAAACAGGTCTGCGGTTAGACTGAATCGTGTAGGAACCGGGCGTGATATTTCGGAATGTAAAGGAACCATCGTGCGCTTGAACGAAAGCCTGTCTCATCCGTATTGGATTGAACTGCGCCGATCTGTCTCTCGGCATCAGCGTCAGATTGATGCTACCGGAATCGTACGGCAGTCCGGTCACCTTTCCGCGGATCTGATACATGCGAGCCTTAATGAGGCGAATCTCGACGCCGCGTGTCTCGCTCCCCGCGGCGATATCGATCGGCGTCGCTGCTGACTGATCCGCTGTTCCAGGGTAGTAGGTTGTGACGTAGCCGACCTCCGGAGTTTTCGTACCTGAACGCTCGGCGACACCGCCCATCATCATGGGTCGCGTGTCGGAGGCGCTCAAGTAGTAGTGTCCTGGCTCAAGATTTCCCGCCATGAAGGTGCCATCCGGGTTAACACTGACATTACCGGCCGGCAGAAACTGCTTCTGCCCGCCTTGATACCCGACGCGGTAAACCATAACCTGCACGGCACTGATGGGATCGCCGTCCTCGTCCTCCACTTTGCCCGAAATGATGGCCTGGGGAGTCATCGTAATCGTCAGGCCGGTGAGATGTCCGCCTTCCACAAGATTAAGAGGCAAACCAGGTCTGTTCGGCGCTCTCGCACCATAGAATTGCTGCACGTACCCGAAATGCTCGACGAAAAGCGTATAGCGGCCGGAGTCGATGTCCTCGAATAGAAACTTGCCCGTGGCGTCCGTAGTGATCGTGTAATTAGATGTTTGGATCGGACGGCCTGCGGTGTTTTGGCCGGGCGGACCCCCTACTATTCGCAAGTGGAGTGTTGCCTTGCGGAGTGGCTCACCGGAGAGGCTGAGGACCTTGCCTTCGAGGGCGCCCTTCTTGTCAGGCGAACTCGAATTACTTTGTGAAGGAGCGGGCGGTTGTGTGAAGGCGAACGCGGCCGCCGTGAACAGAGAAACGATCAGGCGAAGGGTCATCACTCCTCCGATTCGCGTGTTCTTATATTAGCTTAAATTGCATCCAGCGCACGCAGTGCTTTGGATCGGCAGCTTCTTCGCCCTTGATTCAGTTGTCCGATGCGATCTCTTCAAGGGCAATTCCGATAATGCTGCACATCGGACGGTAAGTCCTTCGTCGAGCTACGGCCGGCGTATCGAACTCGATGATGCCTCGCTTGTTCCTGTCAATCGGATTGAATGCGGGCTCGTCGGGCTATTGTCCACAATCGTGAGCATTCCAGTCTCGGTCGCCTGTGCCGATGGTTGATATGTCACCTCGATCGCACATTCGCTTCCACCGACGATGATATTTGAGCAATTGTTCGATTGGGAAAAACTATCCGTGATTCCGATGCTGCTAATTTGTAACGGTACGAC
>JALYKQ010000280.1 GCA_030774675.1 Gemmatimonadota bacterium
GGGACATGCCGGGATTCGGCGCAGCGTTCAAGAAGTCACTTATCGGCGACCTCGGACCGTGGGAGCTGAATCTTGGGGGATTTGGGGAGATGCTTCCTCGTCACGAGAACTACGTCGAGATCGACCGGCATCTCGTAGACGCGTGGGGGATTCCGGCGCTGCGCATCAACTGCGTCTACAGCGACAACGAAAAGAAGATGCAGCAGGACATGGTTGTGAGCGCCACGGAGATGTTGGAGGCATTGGGCGCGAGCAACATCAGGCCGTTCAAGGACGATAACCCGCCAGGGCTGGTGATCCACGAAACGGGAACCGCGCGCATGGGGCGTGACCCGAAAACTTCGGTGCTCAACGCGCACAACCAAATGTGGGATGTGCCGAACGTATTCATGACCGATGGCGCGTGCATGACATCGACCGCGAATCAGAATCCGAGCATCACCTACATGGCTCTCACGGCGAGGGCGGTGTACTACGCGGTCGGCGAGATCAAGAAAAGAGAGCTTTAGCCCGACCCGTTGATCAGGCGAGCTTCGGACGAGCAGACCGCTGATCTCTTCGGCGGCCGGATTGGCCGCCTGTCTATTTTTGGAGGTTCCATGGTAGGGATACTCGCGCTGTGGCTTCCAATCCTGCTCTCCGCTGTCATCGTCTTTGTCGTGAGCTCGATCATCCACATGGTTTCGCCCTGGCACAAGAACGACTATCCCAGAGTGCCGAACGAGGACCAGTTGAGGAGCGCGCTAAGACCGTTGGCGATCCCTCCGGGTGACTACATGGTCCCTCGACCGGCGAGCAGAGAAGATCTGCGGTCCCCGGAGTTCGCCGAAAAAGTGAGACAGGGACCGAACATCATCGTCACGGTTCTGCCCAACGGTCCCTGGTCGATGAAGAGGAATCTCTCGCAGTGGTTCCTCTACGCGCTGGTAGTGAGCGTGTTTGCAGCTTACGTCGCAGGGCGCGCGCTTCCCTCAGGGTCGCCATACCTAGCCGTGTTCCGCTTCGTCGGAGTCACCGCATTTATCGGATACTCGGTCGCTCTCTGGCAGATGTCGATCTGGTACCGGCGTTCGTGGAACATCACTGCCAAGGCGACGGTCGATGGACTGATCTACTCTCTACTAACGGCGGGCACGTTCGGATGGTTGTGGCCCCGATAGGTCAAAGCATGCACGAAGTTCTCATTCGAACGGAGATCTAAGAGCGCCAAAATCCAGCCGTTGGACTCTGGTCGCCACGATCCTCGCGTCGAGCATGACGTTCATCGACGGAACTGTCGTGAACGTCGCGCTACCGGCGCTCCAGGCAGACCTTCACGCCACTATCACAGACGTCCAGTGGGTCGTCGAGGCATACGCGCTGTTCCTGGGGGCCTTGATTCTCGTCGGCGGAGCAATGGGCGACCAGCTCGGCCGCAAGCGAGTCGAGACTCATCGGGCTGGTGTAGCCTCGGGCATCAACACTACGGTTTCCCGGGTCGCGGGACTTCTCGCCATCGCAGTATTCGGAGTCCTGTTATCGAACAGGTTCGACGCGGAGGTCCAACCGCGCCTCGATCGCCTGGCGCTGCCACCAGCCACGCGCACCGCGATCGACAACGAGCTGCCGAAGATGGCCGGCGCCGAACTGAAGAATGTTGCGATGAATCCTGACCAACGGGCCGGGGCTCAACGGCCCATCGACGAGGCTTTTGTCTCAGGCTTTCGGCTCGTCGTGATTGGTTCGGGCTTTCTTGCCCTGGCTGCGGGCGCGTTTGGCGCCGCGATTCGGAACCCATCGCGCGCGATCACAAAGGCAAAAGCTTGATGCGGATGCTCCGGATCGGGGACTGATGCGTCGGATTTGTTTTATGTGTGCGGAAATTCCGGCGTGGCGCCTGATGCATCCAAAGGAGCACTGAACAAAAAAGGTCGGGCCTGGTGCTGGGAGCCGTAACGCCACCAGGAGCGATCGCGAGCATCCGTCACAAATCCGAAGCATCCGCATCCAGCTTTTCTTTTGCTGTTTACGACATCGGAGCCGAGAA
>JALYKQ010000281.1 GCA_030774675.1 Gemmatimonadota bacterium
CAATGGAGGGCATCGGGTAAAGACGATTCAAAGAGGAGGTGAGCCACCGGATTTTCTTGCCGGCATTCTGTACCATCTGTAGTCTAGTGCTGGGCGAGAAGCGGCGCGATCCTGGCGCTATTGTGACGAAGCCTCAAATCACCCCGCAATCGATGAGATATCGCCTCGGCTTTGGTCGGAAGAAGCGCTCGATCGCGCTCACAATTCTGCGATCCAACGACCCTCTTTCCTACAGTTGAGCTTAACGCGGTCGTAACTCGTTGCCCCGGAATGGGTTACGGGTTTTGGTTTCTGTTGATTTCCTGCGTGCCGCCTGCTACATTAAACCCCTAGACATTCTGGAGGTGGTTTTGTCCTCCCGCCCCACCTCCGAACCCAGTAGATAAACGACGAGTTAATGACAGCTCCGAACAACAGAGAGCGCATCCTTCCGCGCCTCATTCACGAAGAGATCAAAGAATCGTTCATCAACTACTCGATGAGCGTGATAGTCTCCCGCGCGCTGCCCGACGTGCGCGACGGACTGAAGCCGGTGCACCGTCGGGTGCTTTATGCGATGAACGAGCTCGGACTCGTTCCCGGCCGCCCCTACAAGAAATCCGCGACCGTCGTCGGTGACGTACTCGGCAAGTACCACCCGCACGGTGACCAGTCGGTGTACGACGCGCTCGTGCGCATGGTGCAGGATTTCTCGCTTCGCTATCCGCTCGTGGATGGCCAGGGAAATTTCGGCAGCGTCGACGGCGACCCCGCGGCGGCCTACCGCTATACCGAATCGCGTCTCACCCGCATCGCAGTCGAGATGCTCGCCGACATCGACAAGAACACGGTCGATTTCGCCCCGAACTTCGATGACCGGCTGCTCGAGCCGAAAGTCCTGCCCTCGGCGATTCCGAATCTCGTGGTCAACGGATCTTCCGGTATCGCTGTCGGAATGGCGACCAACATCCCGCCACACAACCTCAATGAAGTCGTCGCGGCAATCACGGCGCTGATCGACAACCCGGAGACGACTCCGGCCGATATCAGGAAGCTGATCAAGGGCCCCGATTTCCCGACTGGCGGCTACATCTACGGCCGCGCCGGGATCAAGGACTATCAGGAGACGGGACGCGGCCGCATCGTCATGCGCGCGCGCGCCGTCATCGAGGAGAAGGAATCCTCGAACAAGTCACAGATCGTCGTCACCGAGCTCCCGTACCAGGTCAACAAGGCGAAGCTGATCGCCGACATGGCGGATCTGGTGAAGGAAGGAAAGCTGGAAGGGATCAGCGCACTTCGTGACGAGTCCGACAAGGACGGCATGCGGGTGGTGATCGAGCTCAAACGCGATGCGATTCCGCGCGTGGTGCTCAACCAGCTTTACAAGCACACTGTGATGCAGTCGACCTTCGGCGTCATCATGCTGGCGCTCGTGCCCGATTCACACACGACCCAGCTCGTGCCGAAAGTGATGCCGCTCAAGGAAGTGCTGCTGCACTACATCGCGCACCGGCATCAAGTCGTCGTCCGGCGCACCCAGTTCGAGCTCGACAAGGCGCTGGAGCGCGAGCACATCCTCGAGGGTCTCAAGATCGCCGTCGACAACATCGACGCGGTGATCAAGCTGATTCGCGCCGCGGCCGACACGCCAACCGCGAGCGCGCAGCTGCAGAAGCGGTTCAAACTGAGCGAGCGGCAGGCGGAGGCGATTCTCAACATGCGCCTCGCCAAGCTCACGGGTCTCGAGATCGAGAAGCTCGAAGCCGAGCTCAAAGAGGTCCTCGATTTCATCAAGGAAATGAGGGACATCCTCGCGTCCAAGCCGCGTCGGCTGAAGATCATTCGAGACGAGCTGCAGCAGGTGGCCGACAAGTACGGCGACGAGCGAAGATCGGAGATCACGAGCGACGAAGGCGAGTTCACGATCGAAGACCTGATCGCCGAAGAGGACATGGTCATCACCATCTCCCATTCCGGCTACATCAAGCGGACCTCGGTCTCGACCTATCGCAAGCAGCGGCGCGGGGGCCGGGGCCTGAGTGGAGCAGGCCTCAAGGACGAGGATTTTGTCACGCGTCTATTCATCGGATCGACGCACGACTACATCCTGTGCTTCACCGATGACGGTCGCTGCTTTTGGTTGAAAGTTCATGAAGTACCGCAGGCGGGCAGGGCGGCGAAGGGGAAGCCAATCGTCAACCTGATCAACGTCTCAGCCGAGACGCAGATCAAGGCGATGGTTCCGGTTCGCGAGTTCTCGGACACCCAGTTCCTCATCTTCTGCACCAGAAACGGCACGGTAAAGAAGAGTGCCCTTTCGCAATACTCGAATGTGCGCCAGACGGGCATCAAGGCGATCAAGATCGACAAGGACGACGAGCTGATCGATGTGCAGGTGACGAGCGGCGCGAACGACATCGTTCTCGCCACGCGCCATGGGTTGTCGGTGCGATTCCACGAGATGGATGTGCGCGAGATGGGTCGCGACACTACCGGGGTCAAAGGCGTCGAGCTGCGTGAGGGTGATTCAGTAATTGGAATGGTGGTCGTCAAGCGCGACGCGACGCTGCTCGTGGTCACTGAGCGTGGCCTCGGCAAGTGCTCGAACATCGGCGATTACAGGGTGCAGAAACGGGGCGGAAAGGGAATCATCACGGTCAACCGAACCGAGAAAACGGGCGATGTCGTTGCCCTGATGGAGGTTCTGCCGGCCGACGAGATAATGATCATTACAAAACACGGGGTGATTATCCGCTCTTCCGTGTCCCAGGTGAGGGTGACCGGACGTATCGCTCAAGGGGTGAAGCTCGTCAATCTGGACGAAGGCGACCTGGTGACCGCCGTCGCCCGGGTTGTCCCTGAAGATGAAGGCGAAGGTGTGGACGACGGCACTCCAGATGTCGAGACCGAACAGGTCGAAGCCCTCACCGACGAATGATGACTGAACGTCCCGACCTGTCGTCCGAGATCGAGGAAGCAGAGAAGCTGCGTGCGGCACTGCGTCAGGCAGAGGCCGAGGTTCGCCGCCTGCTCGACGAGGCGGCTGCGCGCGGGGCGCTCGTGGACATTCTGCACGACGTCATGGGATCGCTCTCGATGGGAGAGCTGTTCCACATGCTCGCCCGGCGTCTCGCACGCGCTCTCAATCTCAGTCATTCGTCGGTGATTTTCGCGAAGTGCGGTGACCAGATGGGGACTGTTGCGGCCGCGCACGAGGATCCGCAGCTCGAGAATCTTCAGGTCGAGCTGGACAAATATCCGGAGATAGATGCTGCCCTGGCGAGCGAGAAGCCGGTTCTCATTCCCGACATTTGGCACTCAGAAGCTTACAGGGAGTTGCGCGAGGCCTGGGAAAGGGATGGCAGCGTGATTTCGGTTCGCTCGATCATCGCCCTCCCGTTCCGGCTCGATCTGGAGCGTACCGGGGTGTTCCTGCTTCGACGCACCGCGGACAAGAGCTCGCTCAACGACGCGGACGTTGAGTTTGCGGAAACGGTCGTGAAGAGCGCCATGAACGCCATGCGCCGCGCGCACATGGTCGAAGTCACTCAGGCCGACAACGTTCGCCTCGAGGCCCTGGCGCGCACCGATCCGCTCACTCAGCTGCTCAATCGCCGCGCTCTGCTCACCCAGCTTGCCACCGAAGTCGAGCGAGTGCGCCGCTACAACGCACCCCTCAGCGTCCTCATGATCGACGTCGATGAGTTCAAGGAAGTGAACGACACCTACGGCCACCTCGCTGGGGACCAGGTGCTGGTCGAAGTCGCGCTCTTGCTGGCGCGCACGGCCCGCAGCGTCGATGCCGTCGCTCGTTATGGAGGCGACGAATTCGTGATCGCTGTTCCCGAGACCAGCGAGGCTGGCGCGATCGCGTTTGCGGAGAGGCTGCGCGACAAGATCCAGGCGCATCCGTTCGAGATCAGGAAGGGTGAGTCGCTTCGCCTCACGGTCAGCATTGGGGTCGCTGGTTTCCCGGAGCCGAGGGTCGAGACCGCTGAAGACCTTCTCGATTGCGCGGATCGCGCGCTCTACCGCGCGAAGGCCGGCGGGCGTAATCTGGTGTGTGTCTGAAATCCTGAAAACTTCGACATTCGTCAGCGTTCTCGCGCTTACCGGCTGTCTCGTAGACTCCACAAAAAAAGAAACCACCGCCGACACGGCCCATGCCGCACCGGTCGTGACGGTGACGCCCGTCAACCGCGGGACCCACGGCATGGCCGAGCGCGTGTTGTGGGCCTTCTCGCCGGACAGGAAGGCAATTCTGGTCGTTGCCGATCCCGGCGGGGTCGAGAACGAGCCGGTTCCGAACGGCTTTTTCTTCGGCGACGAGGGTCGCGGATTCCAGACCCAGATGGACAGCATATGGGACGTGAGCCCTTCGCCCGACTGGAAGTGGCTTGGTTTCGGCCGAGCCTACACCGTAGTCGGCGGGGCAGGGACGGGGACCGACCTGCTGAGCGATGTCTCGCGCCGGACTGGCATCGACACCGCGACGCTGCGCGCGGGCTCTTTCGCGTCGAGCGGGATGTCGATGTCGCGGGCTGTTGCGCAGGCTGGCGTCATTCATGTCCCGGATGATCCCCGGCAGCTCGCCGCCGCCGACAGCGCCGCGCCCAGGCTTTTCCCAGTCGCGCGCGGCTGGCGTGTGCGCTGGACCACTGATGGAACCACGCTGGCTGTCGGCAACAGTCCCGCGCGTGCGGTGGATGACGAGCCGAGTCAGACGTGGTCCGCACTGGATCCGGTCACAGGCGCGCTGCACGGCACGCTTCCGTCCAACGCAAAGCTAGCCGATGTGAAGATGACTGCTGGACCCACACTCGATCGTTCGCTTCCGATTGATATGAATCATTCCCCGGCGATCCAGGTTCAGCGCGGGAATCAGACCTTCACGATTCAGAGCGAGCGCGGCGTGATCACGCTGGTCGAGACGACGCCAGGTGCGGCCACCAGATCCGCGCCGCGAGTCGTCGGCGCGGGGATCGCGCTGGCTGCCACCGAGGGCGGACGGTACATCGTCGCACTCGCGCCGCGGAGCAGGCCGGATGCGAATGAGATGCCCATCGAGCCGGTGGTCTATACCGTTACTTGGTAACTGCAACTACAACTGAAGACTACCTGCCGTGTGCTGTCAGCGGGCCGGCTCGTGGTTACGGGCTGGCTTTAGATG
>JALYKQ010000282.1 GCA_030774675.1 Gemmatimonadota bacterium
GGCCGGGCGTTGCGCGCCACGCAGTCCACGTATAGCCGAAGTACAGGAAGCCGAGGACCGCGTAGATGATCGCGCGGATGATGTTCCCCACGATCGTGACGTCGCTGATGATGATGCCGACGATGACAATCCCGAGGATGCCCAGAATGATCGCGTCGATGATGTACGCGATGACACGCGTCGCGACCGCGGCGGGCGCGAGCGCGGATGTGGTTGCCTGGACCGTCATAAAGCGTCTCCCTTTCCTCGGCGGCGTGACCGCCGGGTACACGTCGGCGCGGAGCATACGCGGTCGCGTCCTAGCGACGCGGTCTCGGCTCGCTCCACGCGACGTCGGACGGCACCTCGAAACGGAGAAGGGGCTCCAGCGCGGTGATGTACGCGGCGATGCGGCGCGCGATCCGCTCGAGGAACGGCCGGTCGAGCGTCGCGAGCGCGACGGGCTCCCACACTCGCGCCCATCCTCTGTCCCACGTCTCGATGCGGGCGTCCGCGCCGAGCGCGCGGCGGATGGCGCGCTCGTGCGCGCGGAACGCGGCGAGGAGTCGAGCGTTCGTCAGGGTATCGGCTTCGAAATGCAGCCCGACCTCGATCACCCCGAGGCGCTCGCGTATCCAGGCCTCGTAGTGCAGCTGCTTGTTGCCCGACCAGAGCTTCGCCTGGTTCGAGTAGACGATCGAGTGCACCGGCGGAAAGTCCGCTGAGATCCCGTCCTGCACTTTCTCGACGACCCCGCGGAGGAAGGTGCGCGAATCGAACCGACGGAGTGGGAGCGCGGAGGGAGTGGACGCCTGCGAATGCGGGCGTTGCGATGCCCGTGAGCGCGACGAACTCGACGACGCGGCCTCGCGTCGGGCGCTCAGCGACATGCCAGATCCGTCCCGCGATGACTGAGTGGCTGCTGACTGCCCACTGGCGCCAGCCTATCGCGCAAGAGGTGCATCGAAACAAATCAAGGGATCCGAAGTCGAGAAGAGATCCTCGAACGGATGCGTCGCGTGCCAGGTGCGATCCCACCCGATCCCGACGCCGACCGCGAGGATGTCGAAGATGACCGCGAGCCACAGCGGGCGGTGCGCGTATCGAGGCTAACGCAGTCTCGCGCGATCTCGGCTCCGAGTGTGGTCGCCGTCAGCGCAAGTGGATAGGTCAGGGATCGAAGCGACACGGCCTCTATCGGTCACGGCGTGCGATACCCTAAAATCACACGCACGGTCCCCGGTGGCGCAATGGCAGCGCGGCTGACTGTCCCAAAAATGGTGGCAGCCTCTTGGGGAAACTCAAGAGTGAAAACTGGGTGAATTGCGGGAAACCTAAAGCGCGAAAGCGCCAAGGCAATCCGCAGCCAAGCCCGAGGGCACGCCTCGGGAAGGTTCAGAGACTAAGCGCCCAGTGCCTGTAGCGCGGGAACGCGCGATGGCAATGAGATAGTCCACGTCCGAGGGAAACCTCGGGGAGCGGGTAATCAGTAGGTTGGAGGTTCGAGTCCTCCCCGGGGAGCAAGGTCCGCGGAAAGTCTCATCAGGCACCGTGGTACCGTTGACACGATGATAGAACCCATGTTCTATCTTTTAAATGCTTGTTTGCGTCAGTTGCGGGGCGAACTTTCCAGTCCAGATCGTCATCGAAGGGCGGAACCGGAAGCTAAGCCTCCACGGCCGTAAGCAGTGTCTCGAGTGCCGACCGCACCGACCGCTCCGCAAACCACGAAAGTCCGTCGCACGCCCGCCGAAGGCGCTCGTGTGCGTCGCCTGCGGCAAAGAGTTCCCAGCAAAGATGGTCATCGATGGCAAAATGCGCTCGCTCTACCGGCGGCGCTTCTGCCTCGAGTGCTCGCCGTTCGGCGACCACAACACCTCGAAGGTGCCGCCCGGCTTCAGGTCCACGGAGGACGCCGTCAAGGCTCGTCGCGATAGACGCCGCGAGCAGTTTCGCCGCTCACTTCGAAAGAGGCGCCGTAGGCGCAAGGCCGACCTCGTCGCGGCGTATGGCGGCCGATGTGTCGACTGCGGTTATTCGACCTGCCCTGAGGCGCTGCAGTTCCATCACCGCGATCCGTCGACAAAAGACTTCGGTCTCGGGCAGTTCAACGGAAGTCTTGCGCGACTGACCGCAGAAGCGGCCAAGTGCGATCTCGTGTGCACAAACTGCCACCGGATCCGCCACGCGCGCGAGATTTCGGTGTCGCGTCACAGGATGGTCGAGCTACGTAGGGAAACGAAACGCCGGGCGATCGCATCCTGGCGATCGCATCCTTCGGTGGGGTCTGCCTGGCATGCAGCTCCGCTTATGCGCCAGCAGCTCTGGAGTTCCATCACCCCAACGCAAGCAAGAAGGAGTTCGCGATCTCAGACGATGGCATTTATCGCAGTTGGGAGAAAGTGCAAAAGGAGCTCGAGAATTGCGTGATGCTTTGCGCGAATTGTCATGCGGAGATCCATGCCGGCGTGCGAGTCTTGACTACGGCCCTCCCTTCGGCCCTGGAACGGCCGACCGTCGCCGCGTCCTGACCCTCCGGGATGGGCCGTTAGCATCCGCGCAAATGACCGATGGTCCGTTCCTCGAAGACTTCAAGGTCGGCGACGTCTCGCGCTCGTCGGCCGGCCGCACCATCACGCAGGCCGACAACATCTGGTTCTCTCTCCTCACCAATAACCAGAACCCGATCCACAGCGACGAGCACTACGCATCGACGACCGAGTTCAAGCGGCCACTCGTAAACAGCGTGTTCACGATCGGCGTCGTGACGGGTCTGATGGTCCCGCACACGAGCCAGATCGGGTTCGCGCTCGGATGGGATGAGGTCAAGATGACCAACCCGCTGTTCGAAGGCGACACCCTCTACGCCGACAGCGAAGTGCTGGAGACGCGCGAGTCGCGGACAAGGAAAGGGTGGGGGATCGTGAAGGTGCGCCAGCGCGGGTTCAAGCCCGATGGCACCGTCGTTCTCATCATGACCCGCAGCTTCATGGTCCCGACCCGCGCCGCCGCACCTCGTCGCGAGCCGCCGT
>JALYKQ010000283.1 GCA_030774675.1 Gemmatimonadota bacterium
TTGTAGCCACTGAACGGTTTCCGGTTCCAGGAGCCGTGCTGACCCACGAACATTCCGCTGTTGAATCGGGCGGGCAGAGAAGTCGATCCGGACCAGGTGAGGCCAAGCGATGCGGTGTGCGGCCCGAGAGCAAAGTCGGGAACGATGGCTTTATCCACCAGATCAGGACGCTCGGGTTCGACCCGCAGGTCGAGGTGCTTTCCATAGTAGCTGTACGGCCAGCCGTAAAACCCGCCGTCACGGACCGACGTGATGTAATCCGGCACCAGATCGCTCCCCAGCTCGTCGCGCTCGTTCACCGCCACCCATAGTTTGCCACCTGGCTCCCACGCCAACCCGACCGGATTGCGGAGTCCCGATGCGAAAATGCGATGACGCCCGGTCGCGGGATCCACTTCCCAGATTGCCGCGCGTTCTTCCTCCCTCCCAATTCCGTTCTCGCCCGCATTGCTGTTGGAACCGACGGCCACATAGAGCTTCGATCCATCGGCGCGGGCGATGACGTTCTTGGTCCAATGATGGTTTATCCGGCCGCCCGGAAGTCCCGCAACCCTCGTCCCGGGCGCAGTGATGCGGGTCGCTCCCCTTGTGTACGGAAAGCGCACCAGCGCATCGGTATTCGCGACATAGAGTGCGTCGCCAATCAGCGCCATGCCGAATGGCGAGTGAAGGTCGGACAGCAACACCGACTTACTGTCGGCCACACCGTCGCCATCGGTATCGCGCAGCAGGATGATGCGGTTGGCGCTCGGCACCGCGCCGCCCGCCTTCGCTTGAAAGATCTTGAAAAAGAATCCCTTGACCCCTTTGCCGTCATCGGGTCGTCGCGGGGCGTTCGTTTCCGCGACCAGTACGTCGCCATTCGGGAGTACGTACAGCCAGCGGGGGTGGTCGAGCCCGCGCGCGAACGCATGCACCGTCAATCCGTCGGCCGCAGTCGGCGCAGTCTCCGCCGGCCAGCGTTTGGCGGTGACGACATTGACGATCGGAATCAGCGCGTGCTCCTGCGTTGGCAGCACCGGTCGCACTCCTGTTCCCGCGGCAACTGGAAGTCGGGCCGATGTGCCGCACGCGAAAGTGGAAATAGCCAGCCCGATGAACAAATGCAGTCGCACGATGTTGTTCCTCATCATGCTCCGACCGCGCAAAAATCAAGCGCACGACAGCTCGGCAGTCGGCTTCCAGCGTTGCCTGGCCGCGGACGGCAGCAGGCCGGCGGCGAGCGGCTACAGAGCGGAGGCGTCCGGCTCCGGCTCAACCAATTCGCGGAAGGTGTTGTCAGAAGGAGGACCCGTCCCGTGACATCAGCGCGGGCTAACTCTGACATCGTTCCAGGGAGCAGTCTCGTGCGTTCTTCATTCATTGGTGCAACCGTGGCGGTGACCTTCGCGGCCGTCTCGACCCCGGCCCTCTCCCAAAATACGCTGGCGCAGCGGATCGCGAGAGCGCCCGACGGCATCGTCCACGTTCAATTCGCCGCGCGGCCCGGCACCTGTGGAGATGGCAGAGACGTGATCGGGTTTCGAAAAGCCCTGTTCGCCGAATCGTTTCAATCGATAGGAAACTGGAATTCGCCGAATTGCCGACCCGGACCGGTTCGGGTCGCGCTCTCCGTTGCCAACGGAAAAGTCACCAGAGTCAAGACCTACGTCGGCGGCGCCTGGGCCCGCACGAATGAGCGGGTCACCGAGCTCGGCGCGGTTCCATCGAGCGAGGCAGCTGCATATTTCTTCGCGCTGATTCCGCAGCTCGAGGGAAGCGGGCGGGGCGGAGACAAATCACGACAACTCCTGCCTGCGGTGCTCGCCGACGATCCCGACGCACTACCGCGACTGATCTCTCTGGCGCGCGACAATGCGCGGGTCCAGGAGACGCGCCGGCAGGCAATTCAATGGATCGGATTGCTCGGCGATGCCAAAGTCGTCCCGGTGCTCGTTTCCTTTGCTCGCGGAGGTGGGGCGGCGCCGGCCGGCGAGGACATCGATGTAGACGATGAGGCTCCCGGCAAGAAAGGTTTGGCCACCGCGGCTATGGCCGCGCTCAGCACGCTGGAGGATGGCTCGGGAGTCCCCGCGCTGATCGATCTCGCGCGCACCGGCACATCGGGCACCCGCGGCGCCGCGGTTTTCTGGCTGGGGCAGACCGCCGATCCGCGCGCCTACGCTGCGCTGCACGGCGTGATCGAGAATGCCCGGGAAGACGAGCGGATTCGGGCGCACGCGATCTTTTCGCTGTCGCATGGCGGCGCACCAGCAAGCGAGTTTGCCTACCTTCGCCAGCTCTACTCGCGTCTCACCAGCGACAGGCTCCAGGAGTCGATCATTCAGGGGATGGGCGAAGAGGGTTCTGCTGGTTCCACCTGGTTGATCGACCGCGCGCGCGACGGTGGCGAGTCGCTCAAGATGCGAAAGAGCGCGCTATTCTGGGCGGGGCAGCGGAAAGAGACCCCGACCAACGCCCTCGTCGCCTACTATCGCGGTACCTCGGACCCGACACTGCGCGAGCATACCATTTTCGTGCTGTCGCAGCGTCAGGACGAGGCCTCTCTCAACGAGCTGATGCGGATCGCGCGCGAGGACAACGACAAGCGGATGCGGTCACGCGCACTCTTCTGGCTCGGCCAGAAGGACGACCCGCGGGTGACGAAGATGATTGGCGATCGGGTGCTTCGCTAAGCCCACCACTGGGCGTCAATCATTTTGGGCCAGTTTCCACTCGCCGAGTGGGATGAGGCCACTGCGAATCCAGACGTCGTCGTGGACCGCGGAAACCAGGGCGATCTGCTGAACGAGCCAATCGTCCGGAAGGTCGATCAAGCGCGGGTATTCCGGATAGTGAGCCGTTTCCAGACCGTCCCGGACGATTCTCGCCACGAACGCCACGGTGTCGATCTCCGGCAGCACGCCCTGGAACTCGCGGACTACCTGCCGCTGCGCCAAAGGTCCGGAGGTGGCAATCATGGGAATGCGGAGCGTAACCTTGGACAAGCTGGATCTCCCGGTAGCAATGCAGTCGAGCTGGACGATTGGAAACCTAGGCGGCCCGGAATGTCTGCGAAACGTCTAAATCATATCGGCGCGATGCTGGTTTCATATCCGCGAAAGGACTTTACTGGCATCGCGTCCGATCTCGGAATACGTTCCGCGAGGAATCGCCAAGCAGTGACAAGGCCCGTTCGCGGAGGTGTATGCAGTTACTAATCATCAGGCACGGCATCGCCGAAGAGGCCGCACCGGGCGGCGACGACTCGCGCCGATCGCTTACCCGCGTTGGCCAGGAAAAGATGAAGAACGTCGCTGCCGGTCTGCAAACCATCGTTGAAACGCTGGACGTAATTGGCGCGAGCCCGCTGTTGCGAGCACAGCAAACGGCAGAAATCGTTGCAGACGCATACGGCGATCTACGCGTCGATACCGTGGACGCGCTCTCGCCCGGAAACGAGCCATCTGCTGTCGTCGACTGGTTGGGACGCCACGAGTCGGCCAAGGTCGTCGCGATTGTTGGACACGAGCCGCACCTCGGTATGCTGGTGACTTGGTTCATGACCGGAGCGCAGAATTCGCGAGTCGAGCTGAGCAAAGGCGGCGCCGCGCTTCTGGAGTTTTCTTCGCGTCCTTCGGCGCGGAGCGCGATACTTCAGTGGCTTCTCACCGGGTCGCAGCTGCGCCACATCGGGAAGTGACTCGTCGGACAAGCGTGGGAACCTGCGCGCGCCTCAAGGCGCTGGCGGCAGGCTAACAGATCCGACGACGAACGTGTCGAGGAATGTCCGCGCCCACGCGGACGTCTCGAGCTTGCCCTGACCCAGCGAGTACGGGGAAGACAAGGCGTCGCTGTTGGCGAGCACCACGAAGGTGAGCTGGCGATCCGGCACCTTGATGATCAAGGATGAATTCGCCGTCCACAGACCGTAGTGCCAGATGAGACGCACGCCTTTGTAGTCCGTCGAGAACCATCCGAGGCCATAAGGGAAGACCTCGCCGGTTGGGCTCACCGTTGGAGTGTAGGCAAGCGCCTTCGTCGCCGGTTGGAGCAGCGCATCCCGGTCCATCGCCATCGAGAACGACGCGATGTCGAGTGCAGACGCCGTGAGGCCGGCAGCGGCGCCGAAATAACTGGGATATGCGGTGAGATTCAATTGACCGCCCGAATACGTGTAGCCACGAGCCATGTTTGCCTCGAATGTCGCTTTGTCGAGGCCGCTTACTGCGAAGGATGACGATTGCGGGTTGGGCGCGGTACGGGCGAGGCCGAGCGGGACGATGATTCTCTCCTGCAAGGCGGCGGCGAGCGGTTTCCCTGCACCCTGCGCGATGACTGCATCGAGAAGCCCGAAGCGGTCTCCGTTGTAGGCGTAGCTGGTTCCCGGTACGCCCTCTGAGGTGTGGCTCAGAAGATGTCGCACGCGAATCACGGTTCCCGCGGGGCTGGCGAGGTTGATTCCGTACATCGACACCGGATCGTCCAGCGACACCTTGCCCTCCTCGACGAGCTGCAGCAGCACTGTCGCGGCGAAAGGCTTGGTGAGCGACGCGAGGTGGTACACGGTCGTGTCAGCGGCAGCGCGTTGTGCCGCAACGTCGGCAAGTCCGTACGCCTTGACCCAGACTACCTGCTGGCCCTGTGAGATGACCGCCGTTATCGCCGGAATGTGGGAACTGGCGCGCAGATCCTCGAGGCGCTGCTCGAACTCGGCAAGCGAAGTGACAGGAGCATCGGTGACGCTGTTTTCCCCACAGCCCATCGCTAACGCAACGATGCACAACGCGCGCATCGCTGAACTCAGGCGTCCAAGTCCGCGCCTGTGAGCGTTCAGGAGAACAAAGTCGCGTTATCCATAGTCTGGAGCTAGCTGTTTGTGCACGGCGGCGCAACCAACGCGAACCCTCGAAGCGCCACTGATTCGAGCAAACACAAATCACACGCTGATAGGAAAGCGACAGTCGGGTGATAGGAAACAGACATTGCTGTGCGCGCGGGGAATATTAGACTCGGAGGGCCAATAGTCAGGGACGTGCCAAAGCCTGTGTGCGCCCACCATTCTCCAGATGGAGGCCTGATGAGTGTGACTAAAGGGTTACTCGGCGTTGCAATAGTTGGCTGCGTTGTGACAGCGTTGGCTTGCGCGGGAGACACAGTGCAAGCGAGCGGCGGTGATGGAATGGAGGACGGTATTCTCGCTGATGGCACCGTCTCGGGAACGGCTCACGTTTATGATCGGGTTACCGGCTCAGACGGCTCGGCGATCTCCGTAGGGCCGTACGATGCCGGCGGTGGCGACGTGGTTGCTTTCACTGCGGGTCACGCGCCTACCATCAAGAACCCTGGGACATGGACCTCGGGCAACGATCACGTCACTCTCGCGTTCGACCCGAAATTCAAAGTCAGATTTCAGAACTGGATCGTTCAGGGACCCTTCGCCGATGGCTCAACGCGCGCGATCAACGCCTGCATCCGTACATCCCAGATCTGGCGCGATGAACGTCAGGGAACCGCTTTCAGTGCTTTCGGGCTCACTGACGCTACGACAGATCCGCAAGCTGCGACCTATACCGCGTTCACGTGTGGGCTTGCTGCAGGAATCAAGACCGATATCGGTTTCGATGCAAACGCCGTCAATGTCTATTGGGTGAACACTGTGGATTTCGGAAGCGGCGCGGCGACCAGCAACGGAGTCTGGTGTGGCGGGAACGTGGTGGCGATGGGAGCGAACGTGCTGGACCACCTCTTCTCGCACGAGATCGGACACTCCTTCGACCTCCAGCACGTCAATTCGCTCACGACGTTTTTCGACGGCACGAATGTCATGCACAACGCCAGCAACTTCCGATCGTTCCTTACCGAGGGGCAGACATTCCGGGCAGTGACAGACCCGTCGTCTGTAGTCAACACGTTGGCGGGTCGAACGGGAAGTACGCGCGGGTGTGGGACGGTATCAACTTCAACGACGGACCCGACGTGTCCGGCTGTTCAGAAACGCATTTGGGCTGACGGCGTCGGCTGGCCCGCCAACTGAACGACACCAATCAGCGGGAGAAACGATGCGAGCTTATATCATTACGACGCTGATGCTTACCGCGATGGTCGTCGCGCCGGCTTCGGCACAAGTCAGTAGTCGTGCAACCGTCGATCGCGCCTATGGAGCGCTCGATCCGCGCGCGCGAAATATTGTCGAAACTTATCTTCGGACCGACTGCGAGATCGGTGAAGTTGGAGTCGCGCTACGAGCGGTAGTGGCCCTCGGTGCAGCCGTCCGCCCGTATCTGATGGCTGTTCAACAGGAAGGTCCCCCAACACCGGTATTGAATGAATTCGGCCGCGGCCTCGAGAGTACGTGGCAGGCAAGGGAAGCCTACCTGAGGACGCCCGATGCGCAGGAGCTGGGAAAAGAAGCCTTTGACCGCATGCGCGCGATCACGAAGACTTCGTACGTCGCCGAGCAGCAGAAAGGAATTCAGGCCAAGTATCGTGAGCGTGCTGCTCTCGCACTCAAAGCCATGGGAACGTCCTGAACGTAGTAAGCCCTGGATCAAAACCCGCTCACGCCACCTCCTCCACTACCGCCACCGCTCGATCCGCCACCGCCTGAGCCCGACGAGCTCGGGCTCGACGACATGCTGCTCGCCGCCGCGCTCGACATGCTGCTGATGCTGTGGGAAAAGCTCGACGCGTTGAATGGCCCGGTCCCACCGACATACCATTGTGGCGGCTCGCGGTAGATGTCCTCGAATGCCTTCGCCCATTCGTCCTCGACGCCGAACGCCATCGCGAAGGGAAGGAAGCGCTCGAACATCTCGGGCGACGTGATCATCTTCTTATACCGCTCGCTCTCGACTCGGGATAGGAATTCCTTGAAGCCGAGCGCCGCCTCGCGGGCGCGGGCACCGGCAACCGTCCGCGCGGGCATGATCTGGGCGAATATGAACACGATCAGCGTGCTCATGGCCGCCGCCGCGATGAGCGCGATGGGTGAGACCAGCACGAATGTCGTCTTCACGGCGAGCGCGGCGAGCCCTGCTAGCACGACTGCGGTCAAGACAGCCAGGCCGATCCACTTTGCCCTCACCTTGTCCGGACGCTGCAGGTAGTAGCCGCTCACGACGAGATTGTCGTAGATCGCGTCCCGGATCTTGGGCAAGGACGTGTAAAACTTGTTCTTTAGCTCCGACACCTTCACTTCATAGCCGTGGAAAGGGGCCGCTCCGCTCAGCGCTTCGAGGTAGCGCTGCTCGTGGGGCTTGAGTCCGGTCCACTCCGAGCGCTTCCGAAGGATATGCAGGATGTAATCGGTGCTCTTGCTCAACCCGAACAGGTGGCTCTCGGTTACCTCCTCGATGCGGATGAATCCGCGCACGGCGAGATCGACGAGCGTGGCGGTGATGTCGTCCATGTCCGCGCTATTGTCGACGAGCGTCCCGAGCTCCGCCGGGGCGGCTCCGTCGACCGGCTCGTAATGAACGACGTACGAGCCTTCCTTCGGATCGCGCCCGCGTTTTTGCCAGCTCTTGAAGGCGAGAAAGAAGACGAGCGGCGGAATGAACAGCGGCGTCCACTGCAAGGCTGCCGAAAACTGTTCCTGCGTCTCGCTGGGCCTCGAGCCGATATGCCCGGCGGCCCAGCCGACACCGATTGTCATTCCTTCGTTTGGATAGAGCCCGCGCAGCAAAGTGAAGTCGACGATGTTGCCGTCTCTGTCTATTTTGGCGTCCCTTGCAACGGAGCCGCGCGCGCCGGTGTAGACCGCCGTGCGCGTGGGAGCGACGCCATCGGGAAGCACGACGCGTGCGTGAATGCTGTCGATCGGCATCGTCAAGCTGTTATCGGTGACATTCCAGTACAGCTCGTCGAACGCTCCCTCGGCGCTGCTGCCGTAGAAGAAGCGAATCGCGTTGGCGACCCGGTAGCGGATGATGATTTGCCGATCCGCGTCTTTGGCGCCGGGAATCCAGATGCGTAGTCCGCGAGTCCAGCCATTGTCCTTGCTTTCT
>JALYKQ010000284.1 GCA_030774675.1 Gemmatimonadota bacterium
GGTTTACCTGGCCGAGCGCTCCGATGACCAATACCAAAAGCGCGTCGCTCTCAAGGTCCTCCCCCTCCCAAGCTGGCGCGCGGGCGACGACCGTCCGATTCAACGGTTCCTCGAGGAGCGGCAGATATTGGCCGCCCTCGAACATCCAGGCATCGCCGGACTCGTAGACGGCGGTGTTACCCCCGAAGGACTCCCCTGGTTCGCGATGGAGCTCGTTGACGGTGTGAAGATTGACCGCTATTGCGACGAGCATTCCCTCAGTGTCGAGGATCGGCTGGAGCTTTTTTGTCAGGTTTGCGCAGCGGTCCAGTACGCGCATCGCAACCTGGTGGTGCACCGTGATCTCAAGCCGGCCAACATTCTTGTCACCGCCGACGGTCGCATCAGGCTGCTGGACTTCGGAATTGCAAAACTCATTGGCGGCGATACCGCGGCCACAGACCTCGCTGCCTCCGGCGAGCGACTCCTCACTCCACTGTACGCCAGCCCCGAGCAGATCCGGGGCGAGCCGACTTCGACCGCGAGCGATGTGTATGCGCTCGGCGTACTACTCAACGTGCTGCTGACGAGCCGATATCCCTACGATCTCGTAAGCAGCAAGCAGAAGGACGTGGCGCTAGCAGTGCTGGAGCAAGCTCCGGTACCACCGTCCGTTTCGGTTCTGCGCGCGAACGGAGCGCTGGTGAGGAATACGCCGGTCACTACTCCAGACCAGAATGCCACAGTCCCTAGCACCAGCGTAGCCAAGCTCTCGCGTCGGCTTCGAGGTGATCTCGATTCGATCGTCCTCAAAGCAGTCGAGAAAGAGCCGAGCCGCCGTTATGCGACGGCAGAGCAACTGGAGAGCGACGTGCGGCGACACCTCGCCGGACTACCTGTTCTCGCACGAGCGGGGAGCCGGTCTTACTACGCGCGCAAATTTATCAGGCGCCACCGGGCGGCTGTCGCGGTCGCGGCGGCGCTCGCCGTTCTCGTCCTGACTTTCACGGTCGTGGCGACAGTTCAGCGGTCGCGCATCCGTGCCCAAGCCGAGCGCATCGCCATCGAGCGCGA
The DNA here is from genome assembly GCA_030774675.1 of Gemmatimonadota bacterium. Taxonomy (GTDB): domain Bacteria; phylum Gemmatimonadota; class Gemmatimonadetes; order Gemmatimonadales; family Gemmatimonadaceae; genus UBA4720. Next base: position 1,054 of record JALYKQ010000284.1, read on the forward strand.
CCGCGCCAAAGAAGTCAGCCGTTATCTCATAAACCTTTTCCAAACCGCAACTCCAGGCAGACCCGACCGCGGCGTTACGAGTCGGGACATCCTCGACAGCGCTACGGCGCACATTGACCAGCAGCGACTCGCGAACCCGGAGCGCGCACAACTGCTGTACGAAATGGCGGGAACGTACCATCGACTCAACCTGCATGACAAAGCACGCAGCCTGGTCGAGCGATCCCTCGCACTTCGCCGGAGCCTCCAGCCGAGACGCGATCTCGATATCGCGGAGAGCTTGAATCTGCTGGGCAGCGTTCTTCTCGCGCAGGGTCAGCTGGCGCCGGCTGAGAAGGCCTACACCGAGGCGCTCGCGTTGCGCCGGCAAGCACTGGGACCCGGAGATAGTGCTGTTGCGCGTACGCTCGTCGGGCTCGCCTCCGTGTTGAGGGCGCAGCACCGCCTGAGCGAGGCGGAATTGCTTGCCCGCGAAGCCATGGCGACAGACCATGCGAGGCGAGGTGACGCGCGCGCTGATCTCGCGCAGAGCACAAGCGCTCTCGGCCGCGTCCTCCTCGACAAAGGTGATCACCGGGGAGCCGCGGTGCTTTTCCGTCGCGCGCTGGCGCTAATGCGCGAAACGCATCCTGAAGAGCATGTCGATGTCGCAAGCGGCGTGTTCGATCTCGCCGCTGCGCTGAAAAGCGCGGGCGACCCTGCCGCTGATTCGCTGTTTCGATACGGACTCGGGTTATATCACCGACTGTTGAGCGTTGCCGCACTCAGCGGGGCAACAGACATCACTGTGCCAGTGACTGCACGGACCCACGAGGATGTGACCGCCCCCGTGCAACGCGCCTTCGCCGAGCCGTCGGTACCTCGAACAGTCGCATCAGGAGCGGCGACGCCCGACCACTCTCTAATCGCTTTCAGCAGCGATAGAGATGGCCCGGATCCTATCGGCGATATGGGCAACCAGGAGATTTACGTCATGAACGCCGATGGCTCTGATCAGCGCAGGTTGACATTCAACGACGGTGTGGACACCAACGCGGCGTGGTCTCCCGATGGAAAAATGATCGCATTCACCAGCGTGCGAGCGGGTGCGGTGGAGATTTACGTGATGAATGCCGACGGAACCGGTGCGAGGCGTCTAACGAATCAGACGGCAAGCGGTCTTGGAGCAATTGACCCCAAATGGTCCCCCGATGGGAGACGCATCGCGTTCCGGACCCGCTCGCGGCCCGATATTTACACGGTCAACGTTGACGGTACGGGCCTCACCAACCTCACGCATCATCCTGGGCCCGATGTTTCGCCTGCGTGGTCACCGGACGGACATAAGATCGCGTTTGTCAGCGAGCGAGATGGGAATCCCGAAATCTATTTGATGGATCCGAACGGCGAGAATCTCATCCGACTGACCCACACCGACTCCCGCGAAGGGATTCCAGCGTGGTCTCCCGATGGCCGACATATCGCCTTCAACAGCAACCGCGACGGCGACCCCGAGATCTACGTCATGAACGCCGACGGGAGTCACCCGGTGCGACTGACCTCAAACCCTGGTCAGGACGCGTACGCTTCGTGGTCCCCGGACGGCCGACGAATCGCGTTTCACCGGCGCGTACTAGGGCACCTCCAGGTCTACAC
>JALYKQ010000285.1 GCA_030774675.1 Gemmatimonadota bacterium
GTTGCCGAGCGCCGAGCGGCCTTCCGCCGACTGCATGAAAGCGGATGCTTCACCTTGCCGAATCCGTGGGACGTTGGCAGCGCGCGCCTGCTGCAGCACCTTGGCTTCCAGGCCGTCGCCTCTACAAGCAGCGGCTATGCGTGGTCAACAGGCCGCCCGGATTACGCGGTCAGTCGCAGCGACGTGCTTAAGCACCTCAGCTCACTCTGTAACGCCATCGATCTTCCGGTGAACGCCGATTTCGAATCTGGCTTCGCGGCTGATGCGACTGGCGTGGCGGAGAGCGTCGAGCTAGCGATCGACACGGGCGTCGCCGGGCTATCAATCGAGGACCGCGATATCGGCGCAGTCGAGCAGCTCTACGATCTGGAAACCGCCATCGAACGGGTGCGCGCCGCGCGCATGGCGATTGACCGGCGCGGCCGTGACGTCATCCTCGTCGCGCGCACCGAGGGGTTGCTGATCGATCCTCGAGCACTAACCCCGGCAATCGACAGGTTGGTCGCTTTCGCCGAGGCCGGAGCGGATTGCCTGTACGCACCGGGCGTGATCAACAAAGAAGATATTGCAGAGATGGTTCACGCTGTTGCGCCGAAGCCGCTCAACGTCCTCATGATGCGGCCGGGCCTCCGGTTCTCCGAGCTGGCCGAACTCGGAGTGCGCAGGATCAGTGTTGGAGGCGCGCTGGCTCGAGTCGCATTTAGCGCCATGATCGATGTCGCCGAACAGATCAAGGCGGGGTCATTCGACGGTCTTGCGCGTGGAATGCAGGGAAGAGTGTTGAACGACATCTTCCGCGCATTCGAAAAGTGAAAGGCGACGCGGCCGATCCTATCTAACTTTTTCATTATCTCTTAATCCGAGGCTCATGCTGCCGTCATTCGATGGCGATACAGTTCCGGCACTCTCAGTCCCAGGAGCGTTGCCGGTGCGAGCTGCCCGCCAATGGCGTGAGCTAGCCGTTGTAGGATGGATTCGCTGGCCGTCTATCTTCTTGGTTTTGGCGATGTACGTCGTGCCCGGTTTGTTCTCCTCCTACCGGGCGTGGGTGCAGGTTCGAAGCCTCGAACTCATCGTACCGAGCAGGGCGCTCCAAAGTGGTGACACCATTCGGGTGCGCACCGCGAGCTGGGGGCGTACATGGGTCGACGTTGACTTGTTGCTCGTCCAGGGTGGGCGCACGGATACGCTGGCATTTTACGAGATCCCGAAAAACCGTAATGCGAGCATCGACCCACGGTGGCAGAGCGATTCGATTGTTGTGGTCCTGACGCAACCCGTGTTCACAGGATACGATCGAGGAACCGCCACCGTACGGGCAATCGCTGTCGGAGGGCCGCAGTGGTTGCGAACACCTCCGCCGCTCGTTCGCGAGACGGTAGTGCAGCTGGTGCCGAAGCCATAGCATGGCCTTATCATTCCCCCCAATGAACCTCGCGGTCAATCCACCAGTTCTCCCGATGCTCGCCAAGCGAGTCGGCGAGCTGCCACCTGGTGAAGGTTGGATCTTCGAGCCCAAATGGGACGGCTTCCGCACGCTCGTCTTCCGCGACGGCGACGAGGTGTTCATCCAGAGCCGGGACGAGAAGCCGCTCAATCGATACTTCCCCGAGCTTATCTATCCGCTCAAGGCGCAGCTTCCCGAGCGCTGCGTGCTCGATGGTGAGATCGTCATCGCCACCAGCGAAGGCCTCGAGTTCGAGACGCTGCAGATGCGACTTCACCCGGCCGAGTCGCGCGTCAAGAAACTGTCGGTAGAAATTCCGGCCTCAGTTGTGTTCTTCGATTTGCTATGCGAGGGCGACAAGAGTCTTTGCGATACGCCGTTCGCTCAACGCCGAGCAAGACTCGAGGCAATCCTCAAAAAGGCGGAACCGCCTCTTCACCTGACACCAGCGACACAGGATAGAGCTACTGCTGCTGATTGGTTTCGCCGCTTCGAGGGCGCTGGACTCGACGGCGTCATCGCGAAAGCCGAGGCCGGAACGTACGAGCCGAACAAGCGCACGATGCTCAAGGTGAAGCACGAGCGCGATTGCGACTGCGTCGTCGCCGGCTTTCGCTGGCACAAGACCGGTGAAAAAACCAAAGTCGGCTCGCTGCTGCTCGGCCTCTACGACGACAATGGCAATCTCGAGCACGTCGGCGTCTGCGCCAGCTTCACCGACGCCAAACGCTTCGACCTCGTCAAGTTCCTCGCACCGTATCGCAAGAAAGCGCTCGACGGACATCCGTGGCGCGACTGGGCGGAGGCACAGTCGGACGCCGACGCCGAGCCACACCGCCGACCCGGCGCACAGAGTCGTTGGAGCGCGGGGAAGGATTTGTCGTGGGAGCCGCTGCGTCCGGAGCTCGTCGTCCAGGTTGCGTACGATCACATGCAGGGCGATCGTTTCCGACACACCGCACAGTTTCGCCGCTGGCGTGATGACAAGCGCCCTCGTGATTGCACCTTTGACCAACTTGAGGTCGTACCACCCCAGGAGCTCGCCGAGATTTTCACACAAGTCCAGGAGGACAAATGAGATCGACTGCTGCGCTGTTCGCGCTGATCGTGGGCGCATCCTCTCCACTGCTCGGCCAAAGGCTCGAGGGGGCGTGGAAGCCCGTTGAAGTGGTCGTTGATAGTGGCCCGGATCGAGGCCGTCACACCACTGATGTGCAGCCCGGGCTTTTGATCTTCACGAAGCGGCATTACTCGATGACGTTTGTCCAGGGCTTCAAGGCACGGCCACTTCCGAGCGATAGCGCCACTAACGAACAGTTGGGTCTGCTTTTTCTGCCTTTTACCGCCAACGCGGGAACGTATCGGCACACCGGCTCGACCATCACCTTGTCTCCAATCGTGGCAAAGAACCCAGCAGTCATGGCGGGGAAGCCTTTCAGCGTCGTTGTGCGGATCAAAGGCGATACGTTGTGGGCTAGCCCTACGGGCGTGGGCGCCGGCGCTAGGACGACGTGGGTTCGAGTGGAGCGACCCTAGTCAGGGAATTCCGCTGACGCCCTGATGCGTTCAGCTTGCAGCAGGTGCCGGAGCTGGTGCTTCGACACGATCTCCAGCCCTGTGCCGACCGTGAAACGAATCACAGAAAGGAAGGGATTCCTGAATCGGATTCGGTTGACGTCGTAGTTGCTGGCGCGATGGACGAGCTCACGCGCCTTACGGTTGCTGCTGATGAACCGATCCAGAATGGACGGTTCGACTTGTGCGCCGGGCCTGATCTTCTTTGGCGCGCGGGCGCGTCTCGTCCTGGACGAGGGCTCGATGTAGTTCCGAATGAACCAGCGGCCGAACCAGCCGGGTCTGATCTCCTGAACCACAGCGGGTTGACGATGCACCAAAGAGCTCGACATTGCTCGCACGTACTCTTCGTTGGCGATGCATAGGTGTTCGAGGCACTGGCCAACACTCCACACCCCTGGACTGGGCGCCCAGTTGAGTTCTCGCGGAGTGAGCGTCTTCGCGAGCGCGGTCGCGCGCTTGTCGCCGATGTCGAGCTCGGAAATCAGGCGGATGCACCAGCGAGGAGGTGCTTCGTCAAGCCGTGTAGTCACCTGGCACAATAAACCGGCCAGTGCGCCAAGTGGCAACTCGTCGCCGCAGGACGCAATGTTAGACTGGACGACACCGTCACGCTCGTTTGGAGGCCTCAATGAAAGACTGCTCGATCCAACTCACCAACCACCCCGGCGACCTCGGCCGAGTGGCCCAGGCGCTCGCCCGCCGCGGTGTCAACATCAAAGCTCTGGCGGCAATCTCCGTCGGCGGCGTGGCGATGGCGCGCATTCTCCCGGATGATATTGTGGTGGCTCGCAGCGCGTTCGAGGCTGCGAACATTCGGTTCACAGAGGGCGAAGTCAATCTCGTATTGCTCGAAAACAAGGCAGGCATACTGGCCAATGTCACGAACCGACTCGGCGACGCCGGCATCAACCTCGAGGCACTTTACGTAACCGGCATCGCGGATGACCTGGTCGAGCTCGCGATCGTCAGTGACAATGCCAAGAAGGCGAAAAAAATTCTTGAAGAGTTCTGATTGAGTGAATCGGTCATCGACGTCTCGGGGCTGACGCGCCGCTTCGGTGCCAAAACGGCCCTGGCCGCCGTGAGCTTGTCCCTGCCACGTGGAGCTGTTTACGGCCTCGTCGGAGCCAACGGAGCGGGCAAGACGACGCTCATCAAACACATTCTGGGCCTGCTACGGGCGGAAAACGGCTCGGTGCGCGTCTTTGGCCTCGATCCCGTCGCAGAGCCGGTCGCCGTGCTGTCGCGGATCGGCTATCTCTCCGAGGAGAACGACCTTCCCGGGTGGATGCGGGTCGACGAGCTGATTCGCTACGCCCGTGCGTTCTATCCCGCCTGGGACGACGCGTACGCGGAGGAGCTGCGGCAGGCGTTCGCACTGGACCCCAGGGCAAGAATCAAGAGCCTGTCCAAGGGACAGAAAGCACGGGCAGGACTTTTGATCGCGCTGGCGCATCGGCCCGAATTATTGCTTTTGGATGAGCCGTCGTCCGGACTCGATCCGATCGTGCGGCGAGACATCCTCGGCGCCGTCATTCGCACCATCGCAGATGAAGGCCGGACGGTGCTCTTTTCGTCGCACCTGCTGGAGGAAGTGGAGCAGGTCGCTGATCACGTCACGATGATCGACGAGGGCAGAATAGTTCTGAGCGCGCCACTGGATGCCATCAGGGAATCGCATCGCGTCGACGGCCGCGTTCCCTCCCTCGATGAGATCTTCGTCGCTCGTGTAGGGATATCCGCCGCGGCAGCCCCCGAGGTGTAAAAATATGCGCTCGCCTGCCGCGGCAGTCGCCTGG
>JALYKQ010000286.1 GCA_030774675.1 Gemmatimonadota bacterium
AGCTGTCGGAACCAGAACGACTTCAGGATAGCTGTCAGACTCGAGCAGCCGACCGCGCACGAACCCGTCGCGACGATCCTTGTCGCTCACGAACGTCCCCGCGTCGAGCACGAACTTCGATGCCTGGCGAATCACTTTCCCGGCGGAATCGAAGGCGATTGCGCCGGTCAGCGCCTTGGTCTCTCCAACTGCATCGTTGGGAAGGTCATGTCCTACGAGGCGCTCTCTCACCCGATAGCGGGCGGTACTTCCCGTCGGGGAGAGAACGAGACGAACCGCTTCGCCTGGCTGAGGCGTGGCTGAGGCCTGAGTCTCGGTTGCTTTCTTCATGGGCGCTGAGTCGGCGTACGCCGTCTTCGTCTCGCCGGACGAGCACGCCAGCATCGTGGCGCCCGCGATCAGCGCCAGAGAGAACCGGCCGTGGTTTTTTTGCATTGCATCTCCTCGGGGAAACTGATCGTCGTAGCCGTCATTCGTTGGCTCTGATCAGAATACACGCGCGGGCCACGGCTTTTGCTGCGGTTGTATTGAATTGCACCTGGATGTCACGGGTGGCGCAGAAGCCGTCATAAAACCCCCGCGGTTTGCGCACGGGGAGGTCTGATCGACTGGCAATCAGGCCAATGTGGTCTATAGGACAGCTGGCTTCTTAGGGATCAGCATCGTACAAATTACGGGCGAGCGGAACTACTAGCCGCGCTTGCCGCACGCTCCGGCTGCGGCGTCGAGCCATCATCCTCCCTTCCGCTCCAACGTGGTCCAAAGACTCAGACGCCGGCCTTGGCTAGCACTTCCTCGGGCGCGATTCCATAGTCGCGCAGCTTCCGGTACAGCGTCCGCTCGCCGATGTCGAGGATCTCCGCCGCCTTCCTCCTGTTGCCGCGCGTATCCTTGAGCGCCGCTTCGATCGCCGCCCGCTCTATCTCCGCCATCGTCATCCCGGGCGCGAGCGTCAGCAACCTCGGCGGCGCTGGCTGATCGGGCGGCTCGATCGCAGTCGTGAAACTGCCGGAAGCGAGTGCGGGTTGCACCTCGCCTACCCACTCCCGCTGATCGCGCCTCTCGTCGTCCAGCCGGTGCCGCAGCTCCTCCACCTGCAGCCTCAGCTCCAGCATGCTCCTCACCAGAAACTCCAGCTCGCGCCCCTCTGAGCCAGCGACGCCACGCACCACCGGTCCTACGTGCACCGGCAGGAAACGCGCTGCCCCACCCTCTCTGATCGCGCGAGGAATGTCATCCGGCCCGATCTCCCGGCCCGGCGCCAGCACCACCATACTCTCCACCAGGTTCCGCAGCTCGCGCACGTTGCCCGGCCACGGATAGCTCATGAGAATCTGCATCGCTTCTGCCGAGATGCCGTGGAATTGGCGGTCGTGCTGCGCCGAGAACTCCTTGATGAAGCGCCGCACCAGGAGCGGGATATCCGTACGCCGTTCCCGGAGCGGCGGCAGGTAGATGCTCAGCACGTTGAGACGATAGTAGAGATCGGCGCGGAACCGTCCGTCCTCCATGCTCTCGCGCAGCGGACGATTCGTCGCGGCCACCACTCTCACATCGATCGGGATCTGGTTGGTTCCACCGACGCGCGTGAGCTTCCTCTCCTCCAGCACCCGCAGCATCTTCACCTGCGTCGAGGGCGGAATCTCCCCGATCTCGTCCAAAAAAAGCGTTCCAGTATCGGCCAGCTCGAATCGTCCGATCCTGCGCTCGGCCGCCCCCGTGAACGCGCCCTTCTCGTGGCCGAACAGCTCGCTCTCGATCAGCGTCTCCGGCAGGGCGCCGGCGTTCACCGCGATGAAGGGCTTTCCGCGCCGCGGGCTGAGTCGGTGGATCGCGTGCGCCACCAGCTCCTTTCCCGTTCCGCTCTCGCCTTCGATGATCACCGTGCTCGACACCGGCGCGATCTGCTCCACTTTGAGCAGCACTTCGCTAATCGGCTCCGACTGACCGATGAGACCCGTCGCCTCGGTAAGTCGCTTGCGATCCAGCACGCTGCGCACGGCGAGGTACAATTCGTCGGCGGAGATCGGCTTGGTGTAGACGTCGACCATCCCGATCATCCTGAGGCGCTCGCGAAGCTCTGGATCTTCGACGTCCGCGAGTCCGATCACGCCCGTGCCGTTCCACAGCTGGTCGCGCACGATCTGGATGGTGTTCGGATCGCCGAGCGCACCGGTGAGCACGATGAGATCGGGCTTGAACCGCTTGATCTCGCCGCGGAGATCGTCGAGCGGCGAAACCACCGCGGTCTGGGTCCCGGCCCCTTCGAGCAGCGCGTTGAGTCTCACCGCGGGCTCGACGTCGGTGAGCGTGATAAGAACTTTCACTTCGCGCCGCCTGGTGCTGCGGAGAGCGCGTGCTCGGTCACTTTGCCGCTCAATACATCGCACGCGTGCTGCACGATCGGGTCGA
>JALYKQ010000287.1 GCA_030774675.1 Gemmatimonadota bacterium
CATCATGTAAGAAATCGTGCGGGGCCTGACCATAGCCATAATCGAAAACGTCGGACGCGATGACTTGCCCGCTTGCAAATTCGGCGATGACCTCCGCCATCATTCCTTCGGCACAGGCGGGCTCCCATGCGCTCTCGATCCGCTCGATACCCAATGCCGGCAGTACATGACGAAACAGCGCCCGTGTCGCCCATGGCGGCGTTGGGAAATGGTCCAGCGCATCCGGCGGCTCGCGGCGTTGCGCCATGACCGACGTTGAGCCCGTTGTGGCGAACAACATCTGCCCGCGATAAGGTTTGTTCTCACTATTCATTTTTCACGCCGATCTGATCGTCGTTGCGGCCGGCCGGTCAGTTCAGTGGCGAAGATGGTCCGCCTATCTCCGGCTTGAAGATTTGCAACTTGCATCCCTCTTTGAAATTCGGGTCTTCGTGGAATCGAGTGGGCGATTTTTGAGGCTGAAGGGCTGACAAACCGGTGCGTTGTTTAGGTATTTTGCAAGACGGCTGGGGTTGGAATTTGGCATGAATGTTGGATGGCACGAGCAGCGAAGCGAAGTCGGCGGCTGTGGGATACCTATTCGTTCCCTGGCTTTCGACCGGAACAAACAGTGCGCGGCATTTTCGGTGATCCGAAGGCGCGCGTGATCACACTCAAGCGGCGCTCAAAAAAACGGCGTGCGGCTGTTGCGGTCGCATCCAGATGGGCTGGTACGACCGCAAGGTGCGCCGCGTGCGCGATCTTTCGTGCGGCGACACACGGATATTTCTGGAATTGGAGGTGCGGCGTCTCGACTGCCGCCGCTGTGGCAAGGTGAAGCGGGAGCGGCTCGACTTTCTGGCGGACAATCCGCTCTACACCAAGCGCTTTGCTTACTATGTGGGCCGGCGCTGCCGAGGGGCGACGATCAAGGATGTGGCGGAGGAATTGGCGCTGGACTGGCACACGGTCAAGGCGCTGGACATGCAATACATGGAAGCCCAGCTCAAGCGCGCGGGCACGCCTGGTCCGCAGGTGATCGGCGTCGACGAGATTTCGATCCGCAAAGGTCACACCTACCGGATCGTGGTCAGCGACCTCGTGCGCGGTCGGCCGATCTGGTTCGGCGGCAAGGACCGCTCGGAGGCGAGCATGAACCAGTTCTACGCCTGGCTCGGCAAAAGAAAGAGTTCGCGCATTCGTCTGGCGGTCATGGACATGTGGAAGCCGTTCCGGCTGGCGACGAATGTCCATGCGCCGCAAGCGGCGATTTTGTTCGACAAGTTCCATGTCATTCGCCATCTAGGCGAAGCCTTGGATCACGTTCGCAAGAGCGAGTATGCCCGGCTCCAAGGTCGCGAGCGGCGCTACATCAAGGGCCAGAAATACACGTTGCTGTCGCGCAAGGCGAACCTCACGCTGGAGGGCAAGAAGGCGTTGAAGACGTTGTTGGCGGCCAACAAGCGGCTCAACACGGCCTATGTTCTCAAGGAGAGTTTTGGCCAGCTGTGGAGCTACGAGCGTGAAGGCTGGGCTCGGCGCTTCTTCGAGAACTGGCGCGCAAGTCTCAAGTGGCAGCGGCTCGCGCCTTATGAGAAATTCGCCGCGATGATCGATCGTCATTGGGACGGCATTGCCGCCTACTGCCGGCCGGAGAACAAGGTCTCGCTCGGCTTCGTCGAGGGCCTCAACAACAAGATCCGAGTGATCCAACGGCGCGCCTACGGCTTGCGCAACGAAGACTATCTGCGGCTCAAAATTCTGACCTGCATGCTGCCCGCTCTATAGCTGTCAGCAGGCTTCCCCGAACTTCGTGCGTCACGCTGACGGTCGACTTGAGAAAGCCACAGCGTCGTCGACAAATCCGCAGCACATGCGAGCATCCTCGCTGTGGACATGATGGACAACGCAAGCGCGTTGCCCACATGCCCACAGCGACAACATCAACAGCAGACAGTTGATCGAAATTGGTTGATAATCACCCACACGACTTCACGATGAAGCTTAAATTATTAAGTCGATCTTCGTCGTGGTTTCTCCATTTGGCGTATGGTGGCCTGCACCCGGTTCCGAAGACACCGAGTTAGGTGTTTTATGGAGCAGGAGGTGCGTCATGGAGAGAAGGCAGTTTACGCGGGAGTTCA
>JALYKQ010000288.1 GCA_030774675.1 Gemmatimonadota bacterium
GTTCAAACTTCGTCGGCTGCAAAACCGGCAAATTGGCAGGCTTTTCGCCCTTGAGAATCCGGCCGGTGTAGACACCCGCTTGCCGCCAAGCATCAGGAAGGTTCGTTGCATAGCTGATAAGACCACCGACTGTCATGGACGGACGCCAGGCGTAAATCGCTGGCACGGCATGGCGGGCCGCCAGCGCGACGATTTGATCGGGATCGGTAAGAAGAGAAACAGCGCTACTCACCACGACCGCGTCAGCCCGCTGCTGAACGAGGTCCGCAAATGCCGTCTCGAACTCGCCTGGGCGACTTGCATTCACGAACAGGAGGCGAACTGCATGATCACGCGCGGCAGCCTGCAACACTGTCGCTTCGCTCTCGGCAAAAACGGGGTTGGTCGGGTTGCGGAGGTAAGCGATCGACGTGGCCGCAGGCACCAATTCGAGCAAGAGCTCAAGGCGCTTTCCAGCCACTTCGGAAAACATGAGATTGATTCCGGTGACATTTCCGCCAGGTCGATTGAGACTGTCGACGAGCCCAATCCGGACCGGATCGGCGGCCTGCATAAAAACGATCGGGATCGTTTGGGTCGCCGCTTTGGCTGCGAGCGCACCCTGTGTGCTCTCCAGTGTAACGATCACGGATACCTGACGGCGAACCAATTCGGCGACCAGCGTCGGCAGCCGATCGTTATTACCATGTGCCCACCGGTATTCGATCGCCACGTTCCTGTCCTCGATGTAACCGATTTCACCCAGTCCTCGACGAAAAGAGGCGAGCTTCTCATGCGATGATTCGAGCGATGTAAGGTGAAGAAATCCGATCACCGGCATCGCCGGCTGCTGCGCGCGCGACGCAAGCGGCCAAGTTGCCGCCGTGCCACCCAGAAGCGTGATTAACTCGCGCCGTTTCATTGCCGCCTCTACCCCGATACTCTCAAGGGTAAACGCTTTTGCGACATAGGTCCAAGCTGCTGAATGTCCGTTCCGGGTCAAACGCGTCGTTTTGACCGTGCGCCGCTCACGTCCGGTCTACCCCTGCTAAACAGACATCCTCAGAGTCCGTCGGCATGTCTCAAACGTGCCAATAGGCGACATTTGGCAGCGACTTCGCTCGGCCGCTTCGTCGGCGTGGAGCGATCAGTGGAGCGCTAGCGATCCTGCAGTCTTCCGGTGTGATGCTGTTACTTGCCTTTGAGTTCGTCACGAAAGGCAATTGCTTCAAGCTCGACCCGGACGGCGTCCATGACAGGAACCACTGGCCGCGCTTCGAATACAAAGGCAGGCAGCATCGAGCAGAACTTGTGAACCGCCAACGGATCGTCGCAATCCAGCAGCATATACCCGCCCCAGTCCCCCACTCGTATGACGAACATCTCGATCTTGAAGTTGTCGGGCGCTTTCCATTGAGTGAAGACCTCCAGAATCCGCTTCTGGGCATTCTCGTACTCGATGGGCGATCCTTGCGAACGTTCGCTCCAGGTGATCATGTACTTCATCGGTATCCTCCTTTGTTTGTTGTGAAGCGGGCATTGAAGGGCTTGTCATCGGGCTAAGTCGGTAAATTGGTGCGCACGGGTTGGGTCAAGAAGCGCTCCGCCGGCACCGGCAGCATCGGCTCTTCGACCGCGGCCGGCGCCCCGTCCTGTCCTTCCAGCATCTGCCGGAGCTTTTCGATTTCGGCCGTGATGGTCTTCTGGAATTCCGCGCCGACATGATCGAGAAACGCCTGGTCCTTCGGCTTCGGCCTCGCCAGCCGGATCTCGATATGCGTCGCCCCGGGCTTCTCCTCCAGGAACGCGTAGGACATGATCACCTTGGGGGCGTCGGGCATCGGCAGCAGCGTCGAAATCGTAAGGTAGTCGAACGGACGCCAGTCCAGCACCTCCTCGATGATGGCGTGGGGACCGTGCATGCAGTGATTGACGGTCCCGACCCCGCGCCGGCCGCTCTGCGAAGTCTCGCGCACCTCGTCCGCCGCCCGCCATTTCGGCCGCAGCCCGGGCTGGGTGAAATGCTCCCACACCGCCGGACGCGGGGCGGCGATGTCGAACTCGATCACGGCTGCCGCGGCCTCGCGGGTCACCTGGTTCATCTGCCGGTCTTTTTCCTGCTGCCATGCCGCTTCGAGGTCGCGCACCCAGCACGTCACCTCGCCGATGATGTCGATCGCCTCCCGGTGCTCGACCAGGCCCTGCGCCGCCGGATCGATGCCCATGGCCCGGATGCAGGGGTCGGAATACAGCGCATAGGCGTGGCCGCCGAGGCGCTCGTTGACGCCGTTCTTCAGCAGACGGTGCACCAGGATGACGTCGCGGCCGGCGAGTTCGTCGCGGCCCGACATCTTCTGCTTGATGAACTCGCCGTGGTGGCAGACGAATTTGAGGTCGAGATCCTGCATCCGGCTGCAGGCGTTGCACGCGCAGGAGGTCGCTTGGCTGATGTTGCGAAGACGCTTCCGGAAGGCGAAATATGCCGCCTCCACGGCGTCCTGCAGCGCCGAGCCGTCGACCTTGTCGGCGACCGCGTAGAAGAAGGCCGCGTCGCCCTCGAACTTGGCGAGCCGGAACGGCGGCCGCAGCCGCCTCACCATGGTGTCCAT
>JALYKQ010000289.1 GCA_030774675.1 Gemmatimonadota bacterium
CTCAGCATGGGCGCCGACCGCGGGATCCAGCTCAAGGCGGACAAGGTTTCGTTCGACGGCCTCGCGATCGCCAAGGCGCTGGCGGAGGAGCTCAAGGTCGGCGCGTACGACCTGATCTTTTTCGGCAAGATGTCGCCGGACTCGTCCAACGGTGTCGTCGGCCCAATGACGGCCGAGATACTCGGACTTCCATGCGTCACCGCGATCTCTTCCCTCGAGATCGCGGACGGGAAGGGCACCGCCAAGCGGGAGCTGGAAGGTGCGCAGGAGATCGTCGAGTTCCCCCTCCCCGCGGTGCTCACCGTCGACGAAGGCCTCAACACGGCGCGCTATCCGTCTCTCAAGGGGATCATGGCTGCCAAGAAGAAGCCGCTGGAGGTGAAGCCGGCGCAGCTTCCCGAGCCACAGATCACGGTGCGAAAGCTGGAGCTCCCACCCGAGCGCAAAGCCGGACGCATCGTCGGTGAGGGCGCGGGAGCCGTGGCCGAACTGGTGGCGCTCCTCCAGACGGAAGCAAAGGTTCTCTGATGGCAAACATCTTCGCGTTCGTCGAATCACGCGGTCCCGACATCCGGAAAGTGGGACTCGAAGCGGTCACCGCCGCCCGGATGCTCGCCGACAAGTCGGGCGGCGGTGAGGTCCACGCGCTGTTGCTCGGCCCGCCCGGAATTTCCGGAAAAGCAAATCAGCTAGGCCAGTACGGTGCGGACGTGATCATCGTTGTGGAGCACGCCGGGCTCGCCAACTACAGTCCCGAAGTAGCGACGGCAACGGCCGCGGAGCGGATCAAATCGGGCGGCTATCGCGCGGCGATCTTCAGCACCTCTGCGCAGGGGCGCGACCTGGCGCCGCGTGTCGCGGCGCGACTGGGAGTCGGCGTGGTCACCGACGTCCTATCGTTCGAGGTGGAAGGGAACACCGTCGTTGTCCGACATCCGATGAACATCGGCAAGGTGATCGCAACCCTCGAGATGTCCGCGACTCCAGCCGTTCTTGCGATGCGGCCGAACGTCATCAGTCCGGCGCAAAACACGAAAGCCGGACGGGTCGAGAATGCACAGCCCGCTCTCGATCCAGCTTCGGCGCGGGTGAAGGTGATCGAGACGCGCAAGGGGAGTGGCGGTAAGCTCGATCTCGCCGAAGCTCCCGTGGTCATCGCCGGCGGCCGCGGTCTCAAGACGGCCGAGAACTTCAAGCTCGTTGAAGATCTCGCCTCGGCCTTCGGTAACGCTGCGGTTGGCGCCACGCGTGCGGTGACCGACGACGGCTGGCGCCCGCACAGCGATCAGATCGGTCAGACCGGCCGTCTGGTCAGTCCGGAACTCTACATCGCAGTTGGAATCTCCGGCGCGGTTCAGCATCTCGCAGGGATGAGGACGTCGAAGACAATCGTCGCGGTCAACAAGGACAAGGACGCGCCGATCTTCAAGGTTGCCGATTACGGAATCGTGGGAGATGTATTCGAGGTGATCCCCGCGCTCACCGAGGCGGTGCGCGAAGCCAAGAAGCACCACTGATGCCGGATCGCGCTGGAACGGTGCTCCCGAAACGGCACCAGGCGCCACTTCCGCTCGATCGGGTGATCCTGACCGAGCCGCCCGATGCGGAAGCAGTTCCGATGGATGTGCTGTTCGTCGGCGGCGGACCAGCGGGCTTGGCTGGCGCTATCGCGCTCGCCCGCCTGGTGAAGGCCGACAACGAAGCGGGCGGAGAGCTGGGGGATATCCAGATCGGGGTGCTCGAGAAGGCCGGCGGCTTGGGAGAGCACTCTCTTTCGGGGGCGGTCGTGAATCCAATCGCGATGCGCGCTCTCTTCCCCGAGCTCAAGGATAAGGACTTTCCCTTTCGCGCCCCTGTCAGCGGCGAGCGCGTCTACTTCATGACCGGGAGCCGCGCGATTCGGCTGCCCACGCCGCCGACGATGCAGAATCACGGCTACTACATCGGGTCCGTCTGCGAGATCGTTCGCTGGCTTGGCGAAAAGGCCGAAGCGCTCGGCGTCAACATTTTCACCGGATTCCCGGCCGCGTCCCTGCTGACCGAGGGGAATCGAGTGACTGGCGTGCGAACCGCGCCGTCAGGCCTCGGGCGGAGTGGAGACCCCGGCAGCGCCTACGCGCCGCCCACCGACATCACAGCGCAGATCACGGTCCTGGCCGAGGGTACTCGCGGCACATTGTCGCAAGCCTACCTGGAGTGGCAGAAGATATCGTCCGACAATCCGCAGATCTTCGCGCTCGGCGTGAAGGAGATCTGGGAGACGCTCAAACCGCTGGACGCGGTGGTCCACACGCTCGGCTGGCCCCTGCCGAAGGATGCGTTCGGCGGAAGCTTCATGTACCCCCTGAGCAGAAATCTCATCGCCCTGGGATTGGTGGTCGGACTCGATTACAAGCGGACCTCGGACGACGTGCACGAGATGCTCCAGCGAATGAAGCTGCACCCGCTATTCAGAGAGATTCTCGAGAGCGGCGAGATGATCGAGTGGGGCGCGAAGACGATTCCGGAGGGGGGGTACTATGCGCTGCCAAAGAGGCGCCACGGCGATGGACTGATGATCGCCGGCGACTCGGCGGGGTTTGTCGAGGTGGCTTCGCTCAAGGGGATTCACTACGCGATGCAGTCGGGGATGTTCGCCGCACGCGCGGCTTTCGACGCGCTGAAGAGGAAGGATACCTCCAGAGCATCACTCAAAGAGTACGATACCATGGTGGATGGGAGCTTCATCGTGAAGGATCTGCGTCGCCGTCGCAACATGCGTCTCGCGTTCCAGGAGAGCAACTTCTACTTAGCGGGGATCAAGGCCGGGCTCATGACTGTCACCGGCGGAGCGCTCTTAGGCGGCAAGATCGATTCGCACGAGGATGCCGACGTGCCGCGCGACGTGACGGAGCCTGAGCCGTTCGTGTCCGACGGCAAGCTCACTTTCAGCAAGCTGGATGCGGTGTTCAAGTCGGGCAACGCAACGCGCGACGACATTCCCTCTCACCTAATGGTCGGGCCCGACATCACGCCTGAGGTGGCGGAGCTTTACACCCACATGTGTCCGGCGGGCGTGTACGAGCGCGACGGGGAGAG
>JALYKQ010000290.1 GCA_030774675.1 Gemmatimonadota bacterium
GCTCAGTGGTGCTCGACCTCTCCCTCATTCCCCGCGGCCACTACCGTCTCAAGCTCGAGCTGACCCCAACGGGGTACCCGCCTGTCTCCACCACCAGGATCATCGATATCCTGTAGCCGAGCGAGTCCGCCGTAATCGCGCTACCGGATCGCGGCCGAAGTCATATCAGGACCGATCAAACATCCCTCGCGTGCGAGCAAAATAATGTAATGCCGTTCCGACGATGAGCGCGACGGCATATCCGTACGGTAATCCGCTGGCGAGCAGACCGACGATCAGGACGATGAAAAACTCATTTCTGCTGGTCGTCTCTCCGCGGATCAGCTGCATCAGCGCAACTCCTTCGAACAGCAGCAGGACGCCGAGAATCGGAAGGGGAAATACCTGGACCACGTGTTGGAACCCCGCGGCGAAGAACAGCCCGAGGACGAGGAAAATCGATCCGTAGATAATCAGTGACCCGCCGGTGCGCGCGCCGAAAGTATAGTGGCCCACGAGTCCCCCCGATCCGTGACAGGTAGGAACTCCTCCAAGCCACGGATTCGCGAGATTCATCGCGGCGTAGGTGAGACTGAGCTTGCGCACGCCAATCCGCCGCTCGGGAAACAGGTCCTCGGCGATTTGTCGCGTGGCGAGTATCGAATTGCCCAGCGACAGGGGAATCTGCGGAATCGCCAGCAGCACGAAGCCGGTGGTGATGTCGCTGAGCGACAGGCGCTGAAGCGCCGGCAGCGAGAATCCGGCGCTGCCGGCGATCTGCGACGCATCCATTTTGAACGCCATGGCGTACGCTACCCCGAGTGCGATAACAAACAGCGCGGGCGGGAAGCGACGGCTTCCGAGGAGCGCGATGATTATCACGAACGCGATGGCGGCGAGAACGTATCCGCGCGCGCCGTCGCGCTGGACGTAGTTGCCGAGGGCGAGCAGCGAGAGCTGAAGTCCGAGGCCGAGTTGAAGTCCGCGCACGACCGCGCGGGGGACGACGCGCGCCAGCCAGTCGATTCCGCCGGTGACGGTCAGCAGCAGCATTGCGATCCCGATGGCGAGTCCGCCGCCGTACAGAACTCCTGGAGCGATGTGCTGCGTGATTACGATCACCGCCACCGCCTTGAGCGGCTGGACCGCCATCGGCATACCGTACGCGACCGCAGTCAGGTACTGCATCAGCCCGAACATCACCAGGACGCTGGCGCTGTGCAGACCCGAGGCGACGATCATTCCGATTATGAGCGGCAGGTCGGTGCCGATATCACCGAAAGCGCCGGCCAACTCATTGCGGTCGAAGCGCAGTCGCGGGCGCTTTTCCGGCCGAGGTGCAAGGGGAGTGTAAGCTTCGTCGGCCATCATCGGCGCGAGTATTGGATCACGCCTATATTCTACGCCTCAACAAATGACGACACTACATGGCTGATTACGCAATCGAGATCGAGAACGTCGCCAAACGCTACGCCCAGCATGTCGCGGTTCGCGATCTGACTCTCCACATTCCGAAGGGATCGGTCTACGGATTGCTCGGCCCGAACGGCGCCGGCAAGACGACAACCATCCGGATGATTCTCAACATCATCGCGCCCGACCAGGGCACGATCCGGATTCTCGGAGCGCCTTCCAGCGATTCGCGCATCAGCGACCGGATCGGGTATCTGCCCGAGGAACGTGGTCTGTACCGCAAAATGCAGGTGCGACGGATTCTGCGGTTCCTCGCCGAGCTCAAGGGCGTCCCCCGCTCGATCTCCGACGGGCGCATCACCGAGTGGCTCGAGCGGTTCGATCTCAAGACTGCGGAAAAGGATTGGGGGCTCGCCAAGATCGACGAGCTGTCGCGGGGCATGCAGCAGAAGGTCCAGTTCATCGGGACTCTGCTTCACGATCCCGACCTGGTGATTCTGGACGAACCGTTCAGCGGCCTCGACCCGATCAATGCGCAGGCGCTCAAGGACACCATCATGGATCTCAAGCGCCGCGGCAAAACGGTGATTTTCAGCACTCACCTGATGGACAACGCCGAGCGCATATGCGATTCGGTCTGCATCATTGCCCGCGGAGAGAAGGTGCTCGACGGATCCATCACGTCTATCAAGCAGTCGCATGGCACGCGTAACATCGCGCTTTCCCTGGACGGAGGCGCGCCGAATGGAGTGAATGAGATTCTCGCCGATCGCCGGCTCGTCTCGCGGGTGGACGACTCAAACCGCTACTTCGAGATCGAGATGGCTGCCGGCGCGAATCCACAGGAGCTGCTGCGGCGCGTCGTGGACACGGGCGCCTCGGTGCAGCGTTTCGAGATGGTGCAGGCATCGCTGCATCAGATCTTCCTCGAGAGAGTAGGGGCAAGCGGAGTGGAAATGAGGATGATGGGACATGGCTAAGCTCTGGGCGATCATCAAGCGCGAGTACGTCGAGCGGGTGAGAACCCGCTGGTTCATCATCGCCACTGTCTTCGGTCCAGTGTTCTTCGGATCGCTGATCATCATCCCCGCGTATCTGGCGAGCAGGGGGAAAGCTTCGACAGAGTTCACCAACGCCATCATCCTCGACGCCACCAAAGCAGGCATCGGGCAGAAAGTGGCGGATGCGATGAGCTTCGGCCGGCTCCCGGGGTCGGCCGCCCCCAATGTCAGAGTCGTGGCGCCGAGTGAGCTCACACAGGCGGAGAGCACATCGACGCACCTCGTGATGAACAAGCAGGCGAGCGGTTACCTCGTCCTCACCGACCAGACCCTCAAGGGCGAGGAGCTGCACTACGCCGGACGGAACGCCACGTCGATAACGGACATGGAGCGGCTGCGATCGACCGTCAAGGAGACGCTGCTCGCCGAGCGGCTGGTGGGCGAGGGAGTGCGCCCGGAGAGGCTGAAGGAGCTGACGTTCATGCCGCTGCTGCTCAATGCCGAGCGGATCACGGACAAGGGGAGAGGTGGCTCGGGAACGGTGAGCATCATCTTCGCGGCCCTCGTAGCGTTACTCCTCTACATGTCGATCGTGCTTTACGGCCAGAACGTCCTCCGCGGAGTGCTCGAGGAAAAGACAACGCGGGTGGCCGAAGTCGTCGTCTCCAGCGTTCCGTCCGAGACGCTGCTCGCGGGGAAGGTGCTCGGCGTCGGCGCAGTGGGATTGACGCAGCAGATCATCTGGGTGATGACGTCAGTCATCATGTTCAAGCTTCGCGCGCCGATCCTGGCGAGGCTCGGCGTCGCCTCGATCCCATTCGAGCTGCCGGAAATATCGATCGGCCTCGCCCTTCTTCTTCTGCTTTTCTTTCTTCTCGGGTTCACCTTCTACGCTTCGCTCTATGCCGCGGCGGGGTCTTCGGTGAACAGCGAACAGGAGGCACAGCAGGCGATGCAGCCGCTGTTGATTCTTCTCGTTGCGACGGCCGTGTTCATCAACCCGATTCTTCTGAATCCCACCAGTCGCATGGCGACGGTGATGTCAATTCTTCCCTTCTCGGCGCCGATAATCATGCCGCTGCGTCTGGCGCTGGGGAGTGTGCCGTGGTACGAGCTGGCGGCCGCGCTGCTGAGCCTGGCGCTCTCCTGCATCGTCGCGGTCTGGGTCGCGGCGCGGATCTACCGGGTGGGACTTCTCATGTACGGAAAACGCCCCACTCTGAAAGAGATGGGGCGCTGGATCAGGTACGCGCACTGACTGCTGCCTGCTGGCTGACGGCTATTGGCAGCACTGCATTCAGGTCATCGCCTCAGCGGTCACAGGCGTTTCGCAGTACTTGTCGAACGCCGCCACCAGATCGTCGGCGATTTCGTTGGCAGTGCGACCTTCGATGTTGTGGCGCTCGAGCATGAACACCAGCCGCCCGTCC
>JALYKQ010000291.1 GCA_030774675.1 Gemmatimonadota bacterium
CTCTCGGCGATCGAGCTGAAAAGGAGCGAGAGGACTGTCGGGCCCCTGGGCCGCGTACGCTTTGGTCACTGACATGTCGGTAGGATTGGAAAGAGCGGCCTCTGGCTGTCGAACGAGGCAATCTGACGAAGGCTACGTACGACAGAATAGGTGCGCTAGGTCTTCATCCATCATCCGTTGGCAAGCAAAGCCAGTGAGAATTACACCTAGCGCAATCATACAGTGCCCCTGCCTCTCAGGGCGGCCCGCCCGTAAGTCAGCCTGCGCCAGATCCACTCGATTGGTCCGAAGCGGTAGCGCGAGAGCCACCACGCGCTGAGCGGGATCTGCACCACGATAATCGCGGCAGCGATTGCCATCGCCGTCGACGCGCCGACTCTCCACCACAACGCGAAACCGAACCCGTATGAGAGCACGACGCATATGATCGAGTGCATCAGGTAGTTCGTCAGCGCCATGCGGCCGACGGGCCCGAAGAGGGTGATAAAACGACGGCCGCGCACGACCAGCAGCGCAACTGTGGCCGCGTACCCGAGAGCAAGCATCGGAATGCCGACCGCCTGCATCGCGACGCCGAGCAGACCGCCGATAGAAGGAGGCAGGTAAGGCCAGCGTTCGAATGCCAAGGTCGCGATGACGTTGGCGGGCAGACCGACACTCCAACCGAGTAGACTCCACCGCACTAGCGTCGGTCGGTGATCGGACGGCGAGAGCGCGAGACCGGTGCGGACGGTCCATAGACCGAGGACGAACATGCCGAGCACCTTGGGGAAGCGGACGGTAGCAAACAGGTCGGCCCAGCGGCCGACGAGAAAAACGAGGTTGCCGATGAATGCATCCTTGAATCCGCCGCGACCCATTGCCTCAAAGAATCGCAGCATCTCTGCCGGCGGCCCCGAGCTCGGCGATCCTTGAGCCGCGCCCGATCCGAGTAGCATCCAGACTGCCAGCGCGATCAGATAGATCGCCGTCGGAATAGCGAGCAGGATCACGCTCCATTTCACCAGAGCGCGATTGGATTTCCGCGCGAACCACGGCAGGGTGAAGCCGAGCAGCGCGTAGAGCATCAGGATGTCGCCGGCCCAGATCAGGAAGGCGTGGATCGCGCCAATCCCCAGCAGGATGCGGAGACGGCGCTTGAATCTCGGCAGCGCGGCATCGCCGCCACGCGAGAGCTGGACGCCGAAGCCGATTCCGAACAGCAGCGAGAACACCGAGTAGAATTTGCCGTCGACAAAGACGTGTTCGAGAAATGACGCAACGCGGTCGGCAGCGACGATCGGCAGGGCAGCGATGCGATCCGGCGGCAGGAAGATCAGTCCGAAGAACACCAGCACGTTGGCGAAGAGAATTCCGCCAACGGCTATTCCGCGCACAACATCGAGAGCCTGAATGCGCTCCCGCACCGGCGATGCCAGAGCGTCAGCCGGACTTGCGGGTTTGTTGTGTATTGCGTGATCGAGATGAATGCTTATGCGACCGCCACTGTGTTGCTGGCGCGACGACGATACCATTTGGTGAACAACACGCGCACCAGCCAGTAGAGCAGAAGAACCAACGGCAACAACGCCGGAATCGCAAGCAACGGCATGATGCGAATGGGCTTCGGAATCACCTTGGCCTGGCCCAGAAAAAACGAACCGGAGGCGATGAAGAGAGAAAAGCACATCCGCCACAGATGCCGGGCGATGCGATGTGTACCGTCGAGACGCCGGCCCAACATCATCCGGATGTCGCCCAGCACTGCCAACATGGCAACGCCGCCAAAAATGAAAAGCATCGTCGCGGGCACGCCTGCGAGGGTGCCGCTGGGGCGATTCAATGCCACAAAGCCGAATCTGATGCTCCAGACTCCCACCGCAATGCCAAGCAGCATCGCTGCTCCATCGGTCCAGTGAAACTGGGGATCGCGTCGCCGAACCGTCAGCAGAGCGGTGGTTACCATATAGAAGGCGAGCAAGCCACCGATTACCGAGCCCGGCTGGTTCCTCACTGCCGCGATCACCGCACCGGTGAGGGAAAGAACCAGCATCGAGTAGACGAAGATCATCCCGCTCTTGCGGTGCAGCCTCCCGCCTTTGAAGACAAAGACCGCAATGAATCCGGCAATGATTGCGATCGATCCGGCGATGATGTGTAGGGGCAGCAAGATCACGGCGACTGTGCCGCCGGTGTTCGGACGCCCTTGATCAACAGCCATGGGCCCAGCGTCAGCTCGAACAGAGCCACCGGTATCCACATGAGTTGTGTGATTGGGCCGCGCAGGAATTCCGCGAGCTGCAGCGGAAGCCCCACGATGAGAAGCGCCGAGCCGACTAAACCGAGCCAGGCCAGTGGCACGGGGATCATGCGACCACGCAGCAGCAGGTAGGAGAAGAGCGTGCTTCCGACGGCGAAGAAGGTTGCGCTGCCGGTGGTGGTCCACTCTGCCACGTTCAACAGAAAGCTGCCAAGCGCGCCCGCTGCTCCGGCGTCCGGTGCATTCGCTCCCGAGGCCGTGCCGAGCCAAAGAAGTCCGAGCGTCGTCACCGGGATTGCGAAGAGCACGCCCTCACCGACGCGGCAGGCGAAACCCAGCATGGCTAGCTCAGGGTCTACGTCACGCGTGACGCCATAGAGCGTCACCGCCAGAACCAGCGCCGAGAAGGAGCTGAGGACTGTGAGCAAGACCGCAACGCGCATCTCTGTGGTATGCTGAGCGATGCTTGCGAGCTTCGCGGCGATCCCCTCTCCGCTCGTTGCCTTGCCGAATAACACCATCTCCGGAAAGGCGACAGTGATGTAGAAGAGGAAAGTGAAGCCGGCGATTCTTGCGTTGGTCGTGCGAGTCATGCCCGGAATACGGAATAACTAAGTTGTTAGTTTCAACCGGGCGTACTCGCGTTCTTAATCGAGGGCTATTGCCGCCGAAACCGGCGCCCGTCGGTTCTCGTAAGTCTTTAGTTATTCATCATCTAGGCGCTCTGAGGCGGTGGTGCCTCTGAGGAGGGGAATCGATAGCAATGCTCTGCATTCTCTATGTGAACGCCGTCGGCATGTGCCTTGGCCTTGCCGCACTCCTCCTCGAGCGCGCGTTGCCGTCGATGTCACCGCGTCGCTGGGTGTGGTGTGTCATCATCCCAATCTCCATTGTCCTGCCTGGCTTCTATCGGGGGCACCACGCGTGGTCCATCGCCGACGCATTTGAGCAGCAGGCCGCCCGGCCGCCCCTGGGTGACGTGTTCGGCACGGCATCGCTTACTTTGCTCGACCCCGGCTGGTGGGCGCAAATCGCATCGTACGACACGAGCATCAATCGGCTATGGCTCACCGCGTCCGCGGTTCTGCTGTTATGGGGCTTGGCGAGCGCGTGGCGGGTGTCACGCGTACTGAGTCTGTCACGCAGGCTGCGAGGCGATGCGAAGTGGCCGGCAACCGTCGACGGCGTCTCCGTGGTCGTCACCGACATGATGGGCCCTGCCACGGTGGGATTCTGGCGCTCCCGCGTCCTCGTCCCGCGATGGGTACTCGCCCTGCCACGAGAACAACGGCAATATGTACTGCGTCACGAGGAGGAGCATCGGAGGGCACACGATGGGCGCCTTCTTTTCGTGGCGTCGCTCACGATAATCCTGATGCCGTGGAATCTCGCCATGTGGTGGCTGATCCGGCGGCTGTGTCTGGCCGTTGAAATGGACTGCGACAACCGCGTCGTGAACCGGCTCGGCAACCCGAACGCGTACGGGGAGCTGCTGGTGAGGGTCGCACAGGCGGCGAGCCGAGGCCCGCGCCTCCAACCAGCATTGCTAGGAGGGGTGGGGACACTCGAGCGCCGGCTCACCGTGCTCCTGGCACCCACGCCACTCCGGCACGTGCAGAGATTCCTGTTGCCCGCTGTAGCACTAGGTCTCGTGTTCGTGGTGTTGTCGATGCCGCACCCCGTTCTGGGCCGTGGATCTCACGCGCATGTCACGATCACATCAGGCACGACGACGACAGCTCCGAAACCACATCCCGCGTGGGCGGCCGATGTTGTCGTGCACCAACGATGACGGATCTCCATCTGACCCAGCGCGAGCTCGACATCATGAGTGTGCTATGGAACCTCGGCGAGGCAACAGTGACCGACGTCCGGGACCGGGTCGATCCAAACCTGGCTTACACGAGCGTCTCCACGATGATCCGGACGCTCGAGATGAAAGGCTACGTTTCGCACCGGCGCGGCGAAGGGAAGACCCACATCTACTTTCCCGTGATCGAGCCCGAAAAAGCGGGCGAGTCGGCGCTAAAGCGCGTGGTGGACAAGATCTATGGCGGGTCGCCGATCAAGCTCCTCGCTCATCTAATGGAGCAACATCGCCTATCGGACAAGGAGCTCGCGCGCATGCGGGACCTGTTGAAGCGCCCCGCAAAACGGCGATAGGTCATCGATCACCGCAAGCTTTCCGCGAGCGGCTCACTTTCGACAGACTCACGCTCCATCAAAGCGTTCTTCGAAGCCCCTGACACCTTAGCTCAAGCTGCTCAGCAGCCACTAGCGCCCGGTCGGCGAAAGGCGCGTGAGCATCGCCGCTCCCGCAAGTGCTACAAGAAATGCGGGAATGGCCGTGACCGCCGGCCAGATAACGAGGGAGACCAGCCACGCGGGTCGAAGCCCCGAGCCCGTCGACACGGAGCGAATCATTCCTGCGAGTGCGAGAGCGAAGGCGCCAATAGCGACCGCCAGGGCTGCATGGAATCCTGTCGAGCGAGGTGCGTTCCGCAGTCTGAAGTGCTCATATCCAATGTGCGCAGCATACACGGCGCCGCTTAGCAGCCAAGCCGCCAGTCGCCACGCACGCTGATGGTCGGCTGGGTTGGGAAATACTTTGCCAATGAGGAAGTAGAGGAGGCCAGCGAGAAGCGCCGCTCGAACCCAGGCTTGACGAGGTGTTGGGGACATGTGAGTGGAGGTTTCGGGAGCACCAGAATGTTTACGTTTCGACGGCGCGTCAATGTTGGCGGGGCCGCCGAACGGAATCCCGAGGCTTTTCGTTCTGTCGGCGATGGCGAAATAGGCGTCGCGTGACAACCGCGTGTAGACTTTGATCAATTCCGATCCGCCTCGAACCAGTGAGTCGACGACTCGCCGCGCTTCTGCGGCGGTCGTGACGCCGATTGAGTTCGGCCAGATGGTTGGCACACCGTCGACGATCGTACTACTCCCCGCGATGCGGGGGCCGAGGAGCGTGCCTGCCGCCTCGTCGCGGCGCCAACTCCGCACCGTTTTGAAATCCTCGAGGCTCGTCCACATATCGCGAACGCCGGTCACCCCATTGGCGAGGAAGAGCGGAAGTATCGCTCGTGGACGTCGGCAGGCCCGTTCGCGGAATGACGGAACAAGTGGACGTGCATGTCCCAGAAACCGGGAACCGCAAATTTCTGCCGTGCGTCCATGATCCTGGCACCGCGCGGGACCGAGATCCTCCCGCTACGACCCAACCGAGCAATCCTGTTCCCAATGACGATGATCGTTTGATCGGGCCGGGACTGACCGCTGGCGACGTCGATGACTGTCACGTGAGTGAGTGCAATCGGGACGACGTCGGCGCGCCTTTGCGCTTGAGCCTGGTCGGCGGCGCAGATAGCCATGAAGGCCAGGGGCGCACACAACTTCATGTCAAGAGAGCCTCTCTAACGTAATCATGCTGGGAGGAAGAGTACGCAAGCTCGACGGTTGTCAGCGAGCGCGGTTCAGCTTGCCAGGCGCCACACTTCAGGTGCTTTCCGATACGGCTTACCTTATTGTTGTGGGATACTCCGCCGCACCCAGGTGCCGATGAAATCCACCGAGTAACATTTCCTGCGTCGCGGCCCCGTCCGCGTCCGAACAGAATAGGAGCTCAGAGCAATGGCAATCTTCAAGGAGCAAACCGTCCCCCGCAAGGATCCCTCGATCGTGTCCGCGGACCTTCCACCGAGAAAAGACACAGATTCGTTTTCGACCCCCACGCCGAACTACGATGCTGCTCCAAGGCCGAGGCCATCGAAGGAAGCCAAGGAGTCAGTGATCGCCGCAGGTCTCACAATCGATGGCAAGATCGAAGGAACCGGCCACGTTCGCATGGCCGGGCGCTTCAAGGGCGATGTGAATGTCGACGGCGACCTGACCATAGAGCCCGGCGCCAAGATCACCGGATCCGTACGCGCAAGCACGGTTACTGTGGGTGGTGACCTCGAAGGAAACATCGAGACCGCGTCACGCGTCGAGCTGCTCTCGGGCGGCGTTCTCAACGGCGATCTCAAGGCGGGATCTCTCACTGTCGCCGCCGGATCCCGTATGCGGGGCAATGTCTCGTTCGGTTGGGATGAAACTGTTGCTCCCCAGCCACGGCTCAGGATGGAGACCGACGCCTCACCGTGAGTACAACGACCGTGGTCTCGCCGGGCAAGGCCCGGCTCTGCCCGCACTGCAGAGCGACCATTCTGCAGAGCGCGACCATTTGTCCGGCTTGCGATCACAGCCTGAGGTTCGACTCACACCGGACGCGGAGAGCGCCGCCTAGCTTCTCTCCGCTCCGCGTGGAGGGGACGATCAAGCATCCGGACGCGGGCGAGCCCTGGGAGTATTCGATAGTAGTCTCGATACTCGGCGACGAGGGGAAGGAAATCTCGCGCCAGATCGTGAGTGTGGGCGCGCTAAACCCCGATGAGCAGCGGACGTTCAAACTGGCGGTGGAGGTATTTACGCCTTCTAGCGAGGAAGCGTCGAGGGAGCGCCAACAACAACCCTAGGGTGCCTGGACGCTCTCATTCTGGAACCGTTGGACACCACCGTCATCTTTTCTCAGGCGTGAGTCCGTCGAGCCCGATTGCATTTTCGCGTATGACCATCCGCGCGAGCTCCGATGCGCGTTCACGCGTGATTTCGCCGTCCTCCATCATTGCTGTCAGGGCAAGAGCGAGTGCCTGGCTGAGCGCTCTTGACGCTGAGCCAGCCTACCTCTTCCCAGCCACTGCCGTGATGAGTGGAATGGCGTCGGTTCCGAAGAGCACTTTCTCGGGTCTGAGCGCCGGCCAGCTCCGGAGACCTGACTCAATTCCCGCGCGGAAGTCAGGAACGTTTGCGAGGAGAAGTCCGCGTACACCTTCGGCTTGCCTAGCAGGACGCGCGTTGCTTGAGCGAACGGCAACCCACCGTGAATGAGCACGAAGGTCGTGGCTCTCAAGTCGGGGTCGTCGAGGACCGACTCCAGCAGAAATGGACTCGCCCCAATGTTGTAGAACCACCCACCCGACCCGGCTCTCACGTGGATGTGAACTGCCAGACCTACGCGAAGGACGATTTACTCCAGAGCGTGCCGGGCGTAGGGCGTGTGGTCTCGTTGACGCTGCTCGCGGATCTTCCCGAGCTCGGACGCCTCTCGCGTCGCGAGATCGCCAAGCTCGTTGGGGTCGCTCCGCTCAGTCGGGATTCAGGCACGTTTCGCGGCCGGCGATTCGTACAGGGCGGGCGCGCCAGCGTGCGCGCTGTGCTCTATATGGGCGCACTCGTGGCGACCAAGCGCAACGCTGTGATCCGAGCCTTCTATCAGCGCCTCATCACCGCCGGTAAACCGAAGAAGCTCGCACTGGTCGCCTGCATGAGGAAACTGCTCACGATCCTCAACACCATGATCCGCACCGGCCAACGGTGGTCGATCGATCAAAGCTCGCCAGTACTTATTCCCGCTTGACTTTCAAGACAGTTGCTAACGCCTTAGTTCAGATGCAAGCACACCTAACAATGCGCGCGCAGCGCGCAATCCAGAAGTGCTTGTCAGCTGCAACGTTCGTTAGATGGGCGGCGACGAGAGCTCAACTTCGCCAGCTTCTAATCTGCGCACCAGATCTCCGTTGATACGAACTCTAGCTGTGACTCGGTAACGGCCCTTACGCAGCGAATCTCCCAACACTTCCCTAACCGGGACAGCTAGCACAAAGGTTCTCGATGTTCCAGGAGAAACTCCTATGACCATCATTGTTGAACAGGCAAAGAAGATGGGCCGCCCGGAGGAATCATGCGTGGTCGGTTGTTCTGCCGGCTGCGTGTCTGAGTCCCACTTTCTCCCTGATCCTTCAACGCTGGAAGCGACTCGGTTAAACGGAGCACAAGGTGAACTGACTACTATGGCGCGTGGTTCGCGAGATCCGTTTACGACGACGACTGCAATTCGAAGCGTATCCAATGCTGCTCCAACGACTGCGCTTCCAGCTCTATACCGGAACCCGTCGGTTTTCAGAAAGTCCGGCGTGTAGCTCCTCGGATGATGACAACCGACGAACAGAAGTGTTGCAAAGAACGGTAGGGTGTACGGAAAACGATGTATGCGCGCCATCTAACGCCAATTGGGTCGACTACTTGGACTGCAAAGAATCGCGTTGGACTGCAAGACTTCTGCGACGAATGACCATGCAATCGTGGTGCTCGATTCCCTAAATCCTGAAGCGCGATTCACTTAGAGATGCGGCCGAGGGTCACACTCGTTATTAGCTCGCAGGATTGATAGGACCTAATAACGGATGGTCCCGTTCGTTTCTGGAGCATCCGCGAAGGTGGAGTGCACACCCCTCACCCATCCCCATAGTCAAGGTCCGCCCCCCGAACCGCGCAGTGTTCTCCGCACCCCATCTTGTACCGGTTCCGCGCAAACCACCTGTAGAACTTGTCAGCGAGTGGCCGCACGAACGGGATCTTGAACAGCCACGAGATCAACCGGCCCTTCGGCAAAACGTTCAGCAGCTCCTCGAGCGCCGCTGCCGCCTGCCATGTCTTCCCGTCCCGGGAACGAATCACCTGCACCGATTCGATGTACGAGCGCGCAGGAATCCACGGAAACCTCTCCCGCACACCCGCGGTCTGCGACGGAATTATCTCGAGATCGTGGTTCCGATCCCACTTGGTGAGCAGCTTGACCAGCCGGCCACACACCTTGCAGTGGCCATCATAAATGACGGTGTAGGGCCGCCCGGACTCTCCGATACTTAGTGCGATCGGTTCGTGGCTGTGCTCACCAGCGACAGTGAATCGGACCACCGGTACCGTCACAGCGCGGCCTCGATCGCCGGAGATTCCACGCCCACCGCATCCACGGTAATCTCGATCGGATGCGTAAAAGTTTTGTGCACACCGCACAGGCCGGCCGCGCGGATCGCGCTCGGCCACAGCTCGGCCGACAATGACGGCCAGGCGAGCACCACCTTCATCGTGCCGATTCGGTGCTCACCTTCGACGAACGTCCAGCTCACATCAACCTTGAGATCGTCCACGGCGATGGTCTTGTTCGACGCCCAGCTTTGCAGTACCGAGAACGTGCACACGCCGAGTGCGCTGCCAAGCATGTGGAACGGAGAATAGCCCTGATCGCGCGACGCCGCCTCGATCGTGAGCTGACCAGACGTCGGCTCGAGCCTCAGTGATTCCTCACCCGTGAGCGTAATCTTCATTTTCTAACCGCCGTCCCCGCTGGTTGCTGCTGCGTCAGGCAGTGGAGAGTGCCAAGTCCCCACACCAGGTCCACCGCATGAATGCCGACCACCGTGTGGCGCGGGAAAACTTCGGCGATCCCGTTCAGCGCCACCCGATCGTTCGGGTCATTGAACGTCGGTACAAGAACGGCGCCATTCGCGATGTAGAAGTTGGCGTAGCTCGCTGGAAGCCTGTCGCCGTTCATGATCACCGGTCGCGGGAAAGGTATCGTCACGATTCTGAGCGGCTGCTTCTTCGCTGCGGCCTTCAGCCGCCGCAGATTGTCGGCCGAGCGCGCGTGATTCTCATCGGTCGGATCGGGCTCGTGCGCCAGGATCATCGTGTCGGGTGAGCTGAAGCGCGCGATGTCGTCGATGTGACCATGGGTGTCGTCACCCACCGCGCCCTCACCCAACCATATAGTATCGGTCACACCGAGATACTCGGCGAAGGCCTTCTCGTAATCGATCGCGGTCATCCCGGGATTGCGGACCTGGACGTCGGTGAGCAGCCACTCCTCGGTAACGAGCATCCGGCCGGCGCCATTCACCTCGATCCCGCCGCCCTCGAGAATCAGGCGCTCGCCGCTGTCAGCCCGCTTCGGCTCGATCCGCGGCAGACCGCTCAGCCGCTCGATTTGGCGGCCGATCTCAGCATCCTTCTTATAGTTGTCATACTTGGCCCAGCCGTTGAATCCCCAGTTGACCCACTCGACCTTGCCGTCGGCGCGAACTACACCGGTTGGAGCAGAGTCGCGGAGCCAAACGCGATCGCTGGAGACTGGGTGAAGTCGATAGCTCCCCTCCTTCACACCGTGCGCCCCCAGCAGCGTCCTGGCGTTCTCGGCGACGGTCTCGTCGTGACAGAGAATCTCGACCCTCTCGGATGCGCTCAATGCGCGCACGATCTCCGCGTATACCCAGGGAATCGGCGCGAGCTTGCCTGGCCAGTCCGGCTCGTGGTGGGGCCACGCGATCCAGGTGGCCTTGTGCGGCTCCCACTCCGCAGGCATCCGACGAGCGAGCGATAGCTCCATAGTCAAAGCGCCGCTTCCCTTCGGAGCGGCGCTCGGCTTGCGCTTGCTCGTGGAGCCGGTGCGCTTCGTCATCCCATGTAGCGATTGAGGATCGGCGCGTAGGCGTCGATCCGCCGGTCGCGCAGAAACGGCCAGTTGCGGCGGGTACTTTCGATCAGCGCTCGATCGCATTTGGCGACAAGCACCGCCGGCTCAGTTCCGGCTTCGGCGAGAATTCGACCAAAGGGATCGCAGATAAATGATTGTCCGAAGAACTCGATACCATTGGTGCCGGGCTCGTCTTCGTGCCCAACGCGGTTCGGCGATGCAACGTACACTCCGTTGGCGATCGCGTGCGCCCTTTGCGCAGTACGCCACGCTTCCACCTGGGCCTCGCCAAACTCGGCTTTCTCGGATGGATGCCAGCCGATCGCCGTCGGATAAAAAATTATCTCGGCGCCGAGGAGGCTGGTGATGCGCGCGGCCTCCGGATACCACTGGTCCCAGCAGATCAGGACACCGATGTCGGCGTAACGCGTCTTCCAGACGCGGAACCCGCTCGCGCCCTTGTGGTCACCGTCGTCCGCAATGTGCGAGTCGCCCGGTGTGAAGTAGAACTTCTCATTGAAGAGAGGATCATCCGGGATGTGCATCTTGCGATACGCCCCGAGGAGCGAGCCGTCCGCGTCGATGATTGCGGCCGAATTCCGGTAGACTCCGGCAGCCTGGCGCTCGAAAATCGGCACGATCATCACGACCTCAAGCTCCTTCGCGAGCTTCCGCATCCGCTCGATCGTCGGACCGGGAATCGGCTCCGCCAGGTCGAACCGCTCGTGCTTCTGCGATTTGCAGAAGTACGGCGCGTTGAAAAGCTCCTGAAGGGAGATGATCTGCGCTCCCTTCTCGGCTGCTTCACGGACGCGCGCGACCGCTCGCTCGACGTTCTCGTCGACGTCGTTAGTGACTGCTTCCTGTACGATTCCTACAGTGAAGGAAGGCGAAGATGATGTGGCCATGGGACGAAGGTTAACAAATTGCGCCGGCACAGGAAGTGGCGGACGGTTTGCGTTAGCTTAGAGCGTCGCCTTCAGTCGAGATATGACGCCAGACGAGACCAGTCCGAGCAGCGCGCCGCCGAGATCTGAGCGACGCATTCGGCGTAGCGCCGGTATCAACACGGCATTCCGCGCGATCAAGGCGCAGCATGCTTCCAACCGCTCGACGATGGAGGTAATAGCGGACCGGATGATCGGCTTCGCCAGCTCCACGCCCTTTCTCGTCGTTCACGCGTTCCTCTTCGTCGCCTGGATCTTCTGGAATCTGTCATTCTCGGGGCTGCCGCAATTCGATCCGTACCCCTACGGCATGCTCACGATGACGGTCTCGCTGGAGGCGATCTTTCTCTCGATCTTCGTGCTGATGACGCAGATCCGCGAGTCGCGCATTGGCGAGCTGCGCGAGGAGCTGACGCTGCAGGTGAATCTCCGGATGGAGGAAGAGATCACCAAGACCCTGCACCTGGTGGCCGGACTCTACTCGCGGCTGGGACTGGTGCTGGCGGATGATGCGGAGCTGAAGGCGATGCTCGAGCCCCTCGACCCAAAGAAGATGGAGAACGATCTGGCCGAGCAGATCAGCGCCTCGATGCCGCAGTTTCAGCTGAGGAAAAAGAAGGCCACTGTAAACTCTGCTTCGAAAGCCAAGAGCTAGGTTCGACTCAACGCCCGACCCGGGAATTGAGCTGAGCAGCCTGCTCCGCCTGCGGTCGATCTTTGCCGACCAGCTGCCGCAGCACGTAAGGCAGAATCCCACCATGCCGGTAGTAGCTCAACTCCTCCGGGGTATCGATCCTCGACACCGCCTGGAAACTCTTTTCCGATCCGTCCGCCGCCTGGGCGCGAACGGTGACCAGAGCACGCGGCTTCAACGCGTCCGTAACGCCTTCGATCGAATAAGTCTCGAACCCAGTGAGCCCGTGAGTCAATCGCGTCTCGCCATTCACGAACTCCAGTGGCAGCACGCCCATCCCGACTAGGTTGGACCGGTGGATTCGCTCGAACGATTCCGCGATTACCGCGCGCACGCCCAGCAGCAGCGTCCCCTTCGCCGCCCAGTCGCGTGAGGAGCCGGTGCCGTACTCCTTGCCGGCGATGATCACAAGGGGAACTCCGGCCTTCTGGTATTCCATCGCGCCGTCGTAAATCGTGACTGGCTTTTCCTCCGGAACGCGCGAAGTCCAGCCGCCCTCGGTACCGGGCGCCAGCTCGTTGCGGAGGCGGATGTTGGCAAAGGTGCCGCGCATCATCACCTCGTGGTTTCCCCTGCGCGCGCCGTAGGAGTTGAAGTCGACCGTTTTGACGCCCTGCTCAATCAGCCACTTACCGGCCGGACTCGAGGCTGGAATCGATCCCGCGGGCGAGATGTGATCTGTTGTGATCGAATCGCCGAACATGCCGAGCACGCGTGCGCCGCTGATTGGCTTGATGCCCGGTGGCGTGAGCTTCATCCCGTCGAAGAAGGGAGGATTCTTGACATAGGTAGAGTCGGGATCCCAGGCGTAGAGGTCGCCCTCCTTCTCCGGCAGGCTCCGCCAGTTGTCGTCCCCATGAAAGACGTTCGAGTACTGCGCCTTGAACATCTCGGCCTTCACCGAGCGGAGAATTTCGTCTTCGACTTCCTTCGGAGCGGGCCAGATATCGCGTAGGAACACCGGACCGCTCTTGCCCACGCCCAGGGGCTCGGTACTGAAGTCAATGTCCATTCTTCCCGCCAGCGCGTACGCGACCACCAGCGGCGGTGACGCCAGATAATTGAAGCGCGTGAGCGGATTGATGCGCCCCTCAAAGTTGCGGTTGCCGGAAAGAACGGCAGCCACCACCAGCTTGTTCGCCTCGACCGCTTCGGCGATCGGCGGCGGGAGCGGACCGGAGTTGCCGATGCAGGTCGTGCACCCAAAGCCGACGACGTTGAATCGCAGCTTCTCGAGCGCGCTCATCACGTTGGCCTTCCTGAAATAATCCGTCACGACCTTCGATCCGGGCGCGAGACTCGTCTTCACCCACGGCTTGCTCGATAGCCCCTTGTCCACCGCGTTGCGCGCGAGCAACCCGGCTGCGAGCATCACGCTCGGATTCGAGGTGTTGGTGCAGCTCGTGATGGCGGCGATCACCACCGAGCCGTGGCGAATGGCGAACGTCTCTCCGTTCATTTCGACCGGCACGCTCGACTCCTCGCCGGCCTGTTCGTTCGGATCCGTGGCGACGACAGACGGAGAAAGCTGCGGCGACGCGGCTACGTTCATCGCCTGCCTGGCTGCCGCGACCGCGGCCACGGTTCCCGTACGCTCGAGATCCGCCGCCAGCGCTTCCTTGAACATCTTCTTCGAGAGCTTGAGTGGCACTCTGTCCTGCGGACGCTTGGGCCCGGCCAGACTCGGCTCCACCGTTCCAAGATCCAGCTCGATCGTGTCGCTGAAAACCGGATCGGGCGTGTCATCGGTGCGAAAGAGTCCCTGAGCCTTGCTGTACGCATCGACCAGCTGCACCTGCGCCTCGTCGCGGCCGGTGAAGCGCAGATACTTGATCGTCTCCGCGTCGATCGGAAAGAAGCCCATAGTGGCACCGTACTCCGGCGCCATGTTGCCGATCGTCGCGCGGTCAGCCAGCGAAAGACTCGACAGCCCGGCGCCATAGAACTCCACGAACTTTCCGACGACTTTCTTCTTTCGCAGCATCTCGGTGACGGTAAGCACCAGATCGGTCGCGGTGGAACCGGGTTGCAACCGGCCGTGCATCTTGAAGCCGACGACCTCGGGAATGAGCATCGACACCGGCTGTCCCAGCATCGCCGCTTCCGCCTCGATACCACCCACGCCCCAGCCCAGTACTCCGAGTCCGTTGATCATGGTGGTGTGGGAGTCGGTGCCGACGAGCGAATCCGGATAAGCGAAGGTCTCCTTGCCCACCACCTCGGTAAAAACTCCCTGCGCCAGGTACTCGAGGTTGATCTGATGCACGATCCCGGTGTCGGGTGGCACGACCCGGAAGTTGTGCAGCGCCTTCTGCCCCCAGCGAAGAAACGCGTAGCGTTCCTGATTCCGCTGGAACTCGAAATCGGCATTGATGAGGAGGGCAGCCTCCGATCCGTACTCGTCGACTTGCACCGAGTGATCGATGACGAGATCGACCGGCTGCAGCGGGTTGATCAAGCGGGCGTCGCCGCCCAACCGCGCCAAGGCGTCACGCATCGCGGCGAGATCGACGACGGCGGGCACCCCTGTGAAGTCCTGGAGCAGCACGCGCGCGGTGCGGAAGGCGATCTCCTTCTCGACTTTTCCCTTCAAGTCCCAACTGGCGAGAGCGCGCACGTCGTCCGGCTTGACGAACTTGCCGTCTTCGTTCCTTAGAAGGTTTTCGAGGAGGATTTTGAGGCTGAAGGGGAGTCTGACCGCGTTCCCGTTCGCGAAACTGGAAAGAGAGTCCAGCCGAAAGATCGTGTACTGCCGACCCGCAACGTCCAGCGTTGATCGGCTACCGAAGGAATTCGGGTGTGTCATTTTTATTTTTTCCGAACTTGGCCGCGTCTTGCGCTGGCGAGTACGAGCGGAGCCACTGCCGCGCGCTTCTCGAGGCTCGGCAGGCTAACCTAAATCTAACACTAACCCGTCTTCTGGGTCGTCGGCTCGCTGGTGGGATCCACCGTAGTCTTTCCTTCGGTGCCACTCTCCGCATCGAGCCGCGTCGCCGCAATCGCGAGGGTCGGGCAGTGGTGCACGAAATCGCCATCCGCCGGCGACCATTCAACTACCGGCGTTAAGGGATAGGCTTTTCGGCTCGCGTCCATCGCCATGACATCGGGCGCCAGCGCGACGCAGAGCGTGCACCCGATGCACTTCTGCCGATCCACCGTGATCTGCATTGGCCGCCGCGGAAAGACGCCGATTCCCCACGAGATGCATTCCTCGTAATGCTTGCAGGCCTCCATCGCCGCCGTGTAACCCGCTTCGAGCAGCTCGTCGGTGTTCGAGAAGCTGAACCAGCCGATGTGGCTCACCTTGGGCCTGATCAAAATCATCGGCGGGCGAGTCCAGGAAGCGAACGGCGCCAGCTGAAGCGCGTGCATCATCGTTGTTGCGGCGCGCATGTAGATCGAAGCGAAGCCCGCGGTCGCGATGTCGTTCTCCGGCTCCAGGTCGCTCGAGCCGGTATCGACCGCGATTACGGCGTCCATCCCGAGGCCCGCGATCGAGACAGGCAGATTGTCGAGTACGCCTCCATCGACGCAAAGCCGCCCGTCGATGCGGCCGGGAGGATAAAAGCCCGGCAGCGCGCAGGATGCATAGACCGCATCGATGACGCTGACGTCGCGGAGGCCCGGCAGCCCCCACACGACCTGAGAGCCGCGCTCGATGTCCACAGTGTTGACGAGGAGCGTCTTCTTCAGCTCATCGAAGCGTTTGGGCGTCACCACCGATTCCACCACGTGCCTGAGCGGCTCGTCGAGGTAGATGGCGGGAGAGTGCTGACGCTCGAGCAGCATCCCCATCCGATTGAGGCGAAAGAGATCGCGCCGCTTGAGCGCGCGGGCACGATCTGCCATCTCCGATGTCGGCATCCCCCGGGCGTAAGCCGCCCCGATGAGGGCGCCGATGCTCGTGCCTGCGACCACCGTCGGCTCGATTCCCATCTCTGCCAGGGCGCGGAAAACGCCGATGTGCGCGAACCCTTTGAGTCCACCTCCGCCGAGCACCAACGCGATTTTGGGCGTCTTGCGTCGGGGCTTGGCGGGTGACAGTCGTTTCAGGCTGCGAGGGCTCTGGCGGGGCATGCTATGGTTGTGTCCGGGAGGCTATAATGTACTGACTCACATCATACACTCAGAGTAAATCGATGACTCGTCCCACCGCTCTGCTCTTCATTGGACTCGGGTTCACTCTTTCAGCGTCACCGTCGCTGGCGCAGACTGACCGGGAGCCCAGCCGAATCAGCGCCCAGGAAATCGACGCGCACCTCCGCTTCCTTGCTTCCGATCTCCTCGAGGGCCGGGCCCCCGCCACCCGCGGTGGACGGATCGCGGAAGAGTACATCGCCACCCAGCTCGAGGCCTTCGGCGTGAAGCCCGGCGGTGGAGACAGCTCTTACTTCCAGCGCGTCCCGATCGACGTCGTAAAAGCCGATCCTGCGACCATTCGGGTCGCTGCCTCGGGTAAGGCGAACGCCAACCTGCGTTTCACCGAGGATGTAGTTGTCTGGCCCGGCTCGGCCACCGACGCCAGCAGCGCGCGCGGCGAGCTCGTATTCGTCGGTTACGGAGCAGTCGCCCCCGAATACAAGTGGGACGATTTCAAGAACACGGATGTGCGCGGGAAGGTCCTGCTCGTCCTGGTCAACGATCCACCAGCACCCGCCTCCGAGCCGAATCTTTTCGGCGGCAAAGCGATGACGTACTACGGCCGCTGGACGTACAAGTACGAGGAGGCGGAGCGTCGCGGGGCGGCCGGGATGTTGATCGTGCACACGACCGGACCCGCGGGCTATCCGTGGCATGTCGTCGTCAACTCGAACTCCACCGAGCACCGCCTGCTGCCGCGCGATCTCCCGCCCGCAAGCGGGCAGCCGGCGCCTGCTCCGATCGGAGTTCGGGGCTGGATCACCGACAGTGCGGCGACCGCGCTTCTTGCCCAGGCGGGGCTCAGCATGGGGCAGCTTCGCCAGCTGGCTGAGTCGCGCAATTTCCGTCCAGTACCGACGGGAATCATCATCGACGCTTCCATGAAGAACAGCCTGCAGCACATGTCCGCCAGCAACGTCGTTGGCGTCGTGCGCGGCATCGACCCGAAGGTGCGCGACGAGTACGTGGCGTACAGCGCCCACTGGGATCACTTCGGAATTGGCCCTGTCGTGAATGGCGATTCGATCTACAACGGCGCCATCGACAACGCTTCGGGAGTCGCCACTGTTCTGACAGTCGCACACGCCGCAGCTGAAGGCGTGAAGCCGCGCCGCTCGCAGCTTTTCATCTTCGTTACCGCGGAAGAATCAGGCCTGCTCGGCTCCGCGTATTTCGGCCAGCACCCGACTGTGCCTGCCAGCAAGATCATCGCCGCTCTCAACATGGATGTCGTGAACGTCAACGGACGCGTGCGCGACCTCAACGTCATGGGCGACAACAAGAGCTCGCTGGGGCCAACG
>JALYKQ010000292.1 GCA_030774675.1 Gemmatimonadota bacterium
GATGTCAGCGCACCCTGCGCATTTATCCAATCGACGTGGTAATCCCTGCCTCGCACGAGCGCGATGGTCCCGTCAGACAACAATGCCCAGTCGTCGCCCTGCGGCAGCGGATTCACGATCGAAGTGACTCGAACTCCTCCCTCGGGCGATTGCGTAATGTTCAGGTTGATTTTCGGAGTCTTGAAGAAAGCCGCCGTGTCGAGTTTCCTGCTCGCGAGATCGAAGCGCACCAGCGCCGCGGAATCGGGAGGAGTTGGGATCTGCGGCAACCGATTTCCGGACGGCGGCGGCCCACGCATCATGAATTGCGGCGGGGCGCGGTAGATCAGCCGTCCCTGGGGATCGAACCCCGGATTGCCGAACGGGCCGCCGACCAGAAATCCAACGTCGCCTGCACGCGGCGCCGACATCACCCGTGCGATCTTGCCGTTCGGATCGATCAGCAGCATCGAGAGCGAAGCCGGGTCCAGAAATAGAGTCGAGTCGCCGCGATAAGCGATGAGTCCACCTGGCCGCGGCCCGTACGCGTTCGCCGTCGCACTCGTGGTGTCGGCGATGACGGTCGCCGTCGCGAGTGAAGAATCGAACATCACGACTCGGCGGCCGATGATGTCGTTCACCAGGACGCGTCCATCGGCAAGATGACGAACCGTAGAAACGGCGCCGAGTGGCTCCTTCGCGACGGCGGTGACGGGTCCGAGCTGCCTGATTGGAGGCAGGGATTGCGCCTGGCAGAGTCGGCCGTTAATGGACGAAAGCGCGATCGCGATCGAGATGATGGTTGTGTTCTTCATGGGCGAGCCTGGTTGAGTGTCGCTGTTCGAATCAATTCCGGATGATGATGACCTGTCCGCCACCGCCACCCTCTCTCATACCGCCCCCGGCCGGCATCATCATCATGCCGCCGGGAAACATCATTGGGCCGCCCGTGCTGCCCGCGGTACCGGAGCGGATGGAGGCGAGGTAGCGGGTATCGAGATAACTGGCGACGAACGAGGGCAGTTTTCTTCTTTGTTCTGGCGTCAGCAGGCGCTTGATGTCGGGCGCCAGCCTGATTAGCATATCGACCGAAGCCTCCCGGGCCTTCTGGTAGCGGCGATACGCATCGTCGTGATCGTACTTGTCGGGCAGCGCTGCCAGGTACTTCGCGACAGGCGCCCAGATCGAGTCGAGCCGAATGACGTAGGAGCGATTGAGCGTAGCAATGCTGTCGGCCTGCGCACCCGTGAGCTGGAGTGTGTCGGCCTGGCGCAGAATGCTCGACAGCGGGTTCATCACTCCACCCGTGGTGCCGTAGATCGCCTTGATCAATGGCTCCGGCGCCTTGGTACCCCTGATCGTGCGGCCACGATCGAGCTGCTGGGTGAGCGCCTGCCGCTCGCGCGTCGGTCCGAGGTCGAAGCGCATCATGGCTGTAACAGTGACAGGCGCTCGCACAGCTGTAAGTGCGGGAAGCGTCGAGCCGAATCGTTGATTCACGTCGTAGGTGTAACGCTGCGTCGTGGGATTGAACCCGCGCACGGCCAGAAGATTCGGGTCGGGGAATGCGAATTGGCCCCAGCCGCGTAGGTTGTTATTGCCGTGCAGCAGCAGATCGGCGGCTCCGAGCGGATTGCCGATCTGGAACGAGAGCGTAGCCCGCTGGGGCATCCTGAATTTCACCGGGTTGAGCGAGATCGACATGTTCGCCTGGGAAATCCAAGGTCCCTGACAGCTGTTGCGCGCGGCAAGGTGGTCGAGCTGCTTCTCGAGACAGTCGCGGGCGTTGCCTGACGCACTGTTCAGCAGCGACTGCATCGAAGCCGCCAGCGCGGGGTCCGCAGTCTGCGCCGGATCGTAGATGAACGCCCGATCGTTCGAATAGCCGTCCCCATTGATGTCGCCCGAGACCAGCGGCGTGTAGGGCATTCCGGAGCGAAAGCTGCCGAACCAGTTGACGCGCACCGCATCGAAGAAGTTGTAGCCGAGGTTATAGCTGATCTGATGATGCGAATCGAACGGCGAGCGGGCCCCCTCGAGGTCGAGAGGATTGCCCGCTGTGTTGCCGAATCCACGCACGCGCTCGCGCAGGTTGGAGTAGACGTACCCGATCCCCCAGCTGTAGTTGGTGCTGAAAGTCGTGGGCGAAATCCGGAAGCTGAGCTGGCGACTGTCGGACCTGAGATCGGATCTCAGCTCGGTAACCCGCGAGAAGAGCTGACTCACCCGGGCGTCGCGCGAAGCGATGGCGCCCGTCGACGGCACGATGCTGGTCGGGGCCACGAACACGGGGCGCTGCGATTCGTCGGGCAGGGTGAACTGCACCGTCGGGCTGAAATTGAGATCGACGAACCCGGATTGATTCATGTTCCTCGAGTACGTCGCTTCGATCTGGGCGGATAAGCGGTTGTTGAGGATGGGACCCGACCAATTCAAATTCGACCGCAAACTCCTGGGCGCCGCATAGTCCTCGGCGAAAAAAGTCACGTTGGGAACGCTGCTGGCGAAGAGACTGCCGTCGGTGCACTGAGTCGGAACCGCCGAGGGACCGCTCGCGTAGCTGCTCCAGTCGGGTACCGGCGTCGAGGCTCCCGCGCAGAGCAATTGCTGAAGCGCGTTCGGCAATCCGGTGTTGTCGATAGCGCCGCTGATCAAAGTCGTGTTGGGGGTATTCTGGAACATCCCGATTCCGCCTCGCACCACCGCGCGTGGCCCGCGCACGGCGCCAGCGAATCCGGCTATCTCCGGCGCGGTTCCGTAACTCCACGAGAAGCCCGCGCGCGGGCTGACGTAGAGGTGATTGGGGACGCGGTCGTTGCGCTCACCGAATACCTGGACCAGGTCGGGATTGGCATCGGGCTTCGAGGTAAACCTGTTTCCGTCGAGGCGCACTCCGAACTGCAGCTGGATGTTGTCGCTCTTCTTGTAGGAGTCTCCGAGCGACAGTCCACCGACGTACTGGCTTCCGCTTCTGATCTTCGGCGATAGCTGCCGGCTGAATGACGACGGCTGCTGCGCCTCGAGCTCTGCCAGCGAGGTGAAGCTGAACGAGCCCAGGAGGTTCGTCTGCTGATTCAGGGTGAACGCGTCGCGTCGCAGCTCGCTCGTGAACTTGATGCGATGCTTGTTGCTGCCGCTGAACCACGAGAGCTGGTTACTGAATTCAGTGCCCGTGTTGGTCTGGCTGGTATTGATCGTCGGACTGCCCCCGAACGCGACCGTCTTGAGTCCGGTCGATCCGTCCGCGAAGGTGGACGTGATTCGAACTGTCCCGCTCGGCATCTTCAGATACGGATCGCCGTAATTGCGCGAGCGATTGAGTCCGAGTGAGGTCTCGCTCAGAACTCCGACTCCAAAATAGTTGCTGTGCCGTCCCTGCAGTCCGCCGTTCCAGTTCGTTCTGTCGCCGCTGTGGGCGGGAAGCTCGGTCGTGAGGGAAGAAGCCGGAGTCTGCTGATTCCAGTTCCCGTTCATCACCAAGTTGAGGGACTGCCCGCCCGACGAATTCGGTGGGGCGATGTCGAGCGTCCCGAACATCGATCCCTGTTGCCCGAGCCGGCTGCCGGGAAGCTGGTTGGTGGCGGTTGGAATACCGAGCTGCTGCAAGATCGACAGCAGGCGCGCGACGGAATCGGGCGCGATTCCCGACGTCTGTAACCCGATCGCGTTGGTGTTCATCAGCGTGCGCAGGTCGTTCGATCTGCGGCCCACCTGATACGAGAAGTTGTAGAAGGATTGGTCGTACTTGATCGGTCCGGAGAGCAGACCGCCGACTGAGACGTTGCTGTACTGCTGTCCGAGCGATCGCGCGGCGCGGTCGGTCCACTGCATCTGCGGCGCGTCGAGGTTCAGGCTCATGGTGCGGGTGATGTAGTTGGAGCCGGGCCGTCCGCGGATCTGGAACTGCGCACCGCTGAATCCTCCACGCGACACGTCATACGGAGTGGTGACGAGCGAAGTCGAGACGGCAGCGTCGCGTGGAAGATTGGAGCCGCCGAACTGCATGCCATTCAGCGTCGTGTTGTTCTGATCCGGCGAGAGACCGAGCACGGAGAATCCGGAGGGATCACCGTCCTGTCCGGGAACGAGCGTGACGCCGGGGAGTGATGCGGCCATTGCCGCGATGTCGCCCTGTTGATCCGCCGGCAGCGCACTGTTGTCCACCGGTCGCTCGCTCCCGCTGATATCGGGAGTCCTGTCATCGCGGTCGACCCGGTCGCGCTGGCCAGTCACCTTGACCGTCTCGAGCTGTCCCGCCGCGCGCAACAGCTTTGCATCGGCAACAAGGATCTCTTGGTCGGCCGTGCGCTTCAGCTCGAACCGGCGTGCCGCATAACCGATCGCCGAGAATTCGACGAAGTAATCGCCCTCGCCGCCGGGAAAGGTGATGGTGTAGCGACCGCCCTTGTCGGTGCGGGCGCTCCGGTTGACGTTCCCGGAGAGCGACGTCGCGGTGACCTTGGCGTCCTCGAGCGGCTTGCCCTCGGGCCCCACGACCTGGCCGCGAATCACATCGAGCTGTTGGGCGGAAGCTGGGAGGGTGAGAGCGAGAGCTGCCACCGAGGCCACAGCTAACGCCCGGATTATCGGACGCATGAGGAGCCGGGATCGAGTCAAAAGCATGATGGCGCCGGACCGTGTCGTGGCGCTACTGCTTGGACTCAGTGTTTTCGCGGAAGGTTGCCGACGGCCGGTTTTTTTGGGTTGCCGCGCTCTGGCTCGCGCGGCGGGATTACGTTTTGGGGGATTCGCCGGGCCGCGGCGGCGTGTGCCTTCGGGGCTGGACGACTTCGGCGGCCTTGAGCAAGCGCACCAGATCCTTGTCGGGGAGCCTGTCCCAGTCCTGCGGGAATCGCGCGAGCCGGCGACGGCTGGTCGAGGATTCGAAGGCGAGCCATCCATCGCCGTAGTCTCCGAGGAAGTCTTCAGCCGCCGTCTTTGGGTGGATGGCCGAACCCATGACGGGCCAAACTTTCCACGGGGTTCCATCCTCGTCTACAATGTCGCGAACCGCCATCGAACAACCCCCCGCTACGCGTGAATCTACCCGCAGAAGAGGCAAGGCACGCGCCGCAAAGGAGGGCGCTCACCGATAAACATCCTCTCAGCGCAGTTGCGCGCGCTCGAGCCGGACCCCTCCACCAGGGTCAACGTAGGCGAGATAGATCGTATGATTGCGTCCAAACCCGGC
>JALYKQ010000293.1 GCA_030774675.1 Gemmatimonadota bacterium
GGCGCAGGACAGTCGCTTCCCAGTGAACCCAGCCCGTTCCAATCTCAAGCACGTTTCCGCCGTCTCGAAGTAGGTGATGTTCGCGGCATAATTCGAGAACACGACGGGCTCTGGTGAGATAGGGAGATCTCTTATCGAGGGTACTGCGTATCCGGCGGCGAGCAC
Organism: Gemmatimonadota bacterium; assembly: GCA_030774675.1. Lineage (GTDB taxonomy): Bacteria > Gemmatimonadota > Gemmatimonadetes > Gemmatimonadales > Gemmatimonadaceae > UBA4720. The sequence goes on from JALYKQ010000293.1 coordinate 166, forward strand.
CGACGTGGTTCCCGATCTTTCGATAGCTAGGCGTTGCCCCTGGGAGCGAAAAGAACTTGAGTCCCGCAGCAGCGGTGGCGTATCTCAGCATCTCGATTTATCGCAGTGCCGTGGATCCAACCTAAGTGCCTACGTACTGGGCAGACGACATGCTACTGCGTTGGCCGGCGCGCCACTCTCGTCTCAAGGGGTGCTAAGCCGGCACAACTGCTCGACGGGCGCGACATCGGCCGGCAGGCGAAAGGGGGCTAGTGCCCCTGAGTCGACCTAGCTCGACGCGCTCGCGCGGATGCTGAGGCCTCAGCTCGGGATCTGCGCCGATGCGTCGTAAGTCAAGCACGACTCATACGTCGGCTTCAGGCAGACGATGAGCCGGAACGAGATCGAGTCACCAGGAAACGCCCACCACCCGTTCTCAACGGTACCATTGAACGTGTACGAGGAAACTCCCGTCACGTCGACAGTCGCACTTTGGTCCTTGCTCGGGTCGAAGATTTCCAGCCGCTGAGAACTCTTCGGAGGGAACCGCGACCAACTGAGAGTTGCTGTGAACTCGTAGTACCGGTCGATGACGTAGGTCACACCATCCGGCCCGACCCAGTAAATGGGCTCGGTCTGAAGCTGTGTTGTGAAGTTATCCAGCCTGAACGTGGCTTTCTGGAACCGGGCTTGTGCGTTTACGTCCGCGCTGCCGGCGACGACCACGGCGACGATCAACGTTACGAGCGCGAGTGACTTCTTCATATCGTCTCCTTCGAGTTATCGTCTCCTTCGAGTTATCGCTCCCTCGGAAGAGCACTACCTCTCGCTTGTGAACTGACGATCCGAGAAGACTAGAGACACCGCAAGAAGCATGTCCAGCGATCTTCAAATCGAGCGCCCCTCGACTGCTGTACGCTGAGCCGGCGGCGGCATACGGCGGAGCAAGGGGTTGGCCGTGGTCGAGGGCGGCCATCGAGAGGCTGACTGCGGAGAAATGGGGAGTAAGGGGCGACCTTCGAAGCCGACCCTCTCGGGTAAGAATGACGGCGCCGTCAACCCCAGGCGGCGCCAGAGCGTGCAGCCCAACCCTGCTCGTATCGGAACCCCGAGTGTCGAACCGGTGGTCGCCGACGCTGAGTGTGACGGTGACGACGTCAAATACCCCCTGCTGCTTCACAAGACGTCGTACGGGCTGCGTCCGAAGAAGGTCGTGGGCAGTCCCCAGTCGTCCCGCGCAATGCTTCTGTTGATCGAGCCGCGAAGGACGCCGAGCCCCTTGCATCAGCTGACTTGACGTCGGAGGATTCGGTGCACAAGCCCGGCCCACGAACCCAAGATTCGGTCCACAAGTCGGAGGAACGAACGCAAGCAAACGCTCTCGTCGTCACCCGACATCGTGACGATATTCAGGGTCTCCGAGCGGTCGCGGTGCTCCTCGTGGTGCTCGGGCATGCAGGCGTCGGCTTCTTAAAGGGTGGTTACGTCGGCGTGGATGTCTTCTTCGTCCTCTCCGGTTTTCTGATCACCGGAATCCTCCTTGCGGGAGCCGACAGGCACGGTTACGTGTCGCTATCCGAGTTCTATACTCGGCGGGCTCGAAGGATCCTGCCGGCAGCGGTGCTGACGCTCGTCGTTACAGACATCGCCGCGCACCACTTGCTCAATCTCGTTCGAGCGCGGCAGGCGGTCACGGACAGCATCTGGGCTTCCGCGTTCGCGGCCAACATCCACTTTGCGAAGCAAGGGACCGACTACTTCGCCCAGGGCCAGCCGCCTTCGCCGATTCAGCACTTCTGGTCGTTGGCCGTCGAGGAGCAGTTCTACCTGGTTTGGCCCACGCTTCTCTCGCTGGTCGTCTTCGGAGTGATCGGGGCGCGCCGCTCAGGCCGCCGTGGTGTGCGACCGAAGCAGGCATTGACCCGACGGGCGCTACGCCGACTGTTCGTGGTCATCACGATCGGTGGATTCGCCTCACTCGCCTGGGCCATTCACTCCACGAGTTCGACGCCTGCCGCCGCTTACTTCTCGCCATTTGCGCGCGCCTGGGAACTCGCGCTCGGAGCCGCACTCGCCATTGTCGCCCCGAGCATCACTCGAGTTCCGAAGATCGTTGCTGCCGCGTGTGGATGGATAGGTGTACTCGGAATCTGTTTGGCGGCGGTGATCTTCTCCGACAGCACACGGTTCCCAGGCTATGCGGCATTACTCCCAACAGTCGGCGCCGCACTCGTGATTGGAGCGGGAGTCCGCGAGCACCAAGTGACGTTCGCGGTTCCTCGACTGTTGGCGCTATCGCCACTGCGCTATGTCGGGGACAGGTCCTACGCGTTCTACCTCTGGCACTGGCCCGTACTGATCATCGCCGTGGAGCATTCAGGCCACGAGCTCTCAGTCGGCGTCAAGTTGCTCTTGATGCTAGGAGCGTTTATGTTGTCCGCGATTAGCTATAGGGTCTTCGAGAATCCGCTTAGGCACATGAGATGGCGCTCGCCCATGGGCGCGTTACTGTGGCCTGCGTCAGCGGCGGTCGTCGTGGTGGTCGCGGTTGTGACGCTTGGGTCGATCGACGGCAAAGCCGCCCGGCTCGAAGCGGCGTCGGCGGCCGTTCAGCCCGCCCCGCTTCAGGATCCTGCGCTTGCGGCAGATGCCGCCAGGGACAATGCGAAAGCACTTCCGGCGGTGGTGGCGGCGGTCAAAGCAGCGCAGCGCGGCGCGCCCATACCATCTCCACTGACTCCCGCGGTCAGCAAGCTTCTCGACGATGTCTACACGTTCCCGAACGGATGCGCCCCGCAGGTAAAGGAGGCCTCGAGCAAGATCTGCAGACTTGGTGATACGACGAGCCAGAAGACGCTTGTCCTGATCGGGGACTCCCACATGCAGATGTGGGTGCCAACGATCTTGGACATGGCGCAGCGCGATGGCTGGGTCGTTCTTCCGATCGTCAAGTCATCCTGTACGCCAGGGTCATGGATCCATTACCCAAAGGCACCTCAGTGCAACGCGTGGTACCGCTGGGCGACAGGACAAGCAAAGGGTCTTCGGCCCGACGTAACGTTGGTGGCAGGCGACTGGAATCCTGAGACCCCTGTCGATACAGCCGTCAAAGTCATCGGGACGCTGACTACGACGATGAAGCGATTCTCGAGGAGCGTCATTGTCCTGGGCGACCCGCCTGGCCAGAGGCGCCAGCCCGTCGATTGCCTTCTCGCTTCAGGGGCGACGATGAAGACATGCACGACAAGGGTTACGAAGGATCAGTTGAACGGTGACATGCGGATAGCGGCAAACGCACGGAAGCACAGGATCGGCTTCATGAATTCGAGAGGCTGGTTTTGTGCCCGCACGTCCGCGAAGCTGCTTGAATACTTGTGTCCGCTAGTCATTAACCGGACGATCACCCATCGCGATCGCGATCACATCTCGAAGACATACGGGCTGCAGCTTGCAGGTCCGTTTCGCGGCGCCTTCCGACGAGCGCTCTTCCAGTAGTAGCCACCCTACCGAGTCGCGCCAGTACATCGTCTGGAGTGATGTAAGTCACGCGGCTCTGAGCCGCTCCCGCCAACGAGCCTAAGGCGTAAAGCCGACGCCTGTCGCGGTCTTGCCGATGTTCATTAACTTGTAGTCGACGCCGCTCGGCCAGGCCCCATCGTTGCGCTGGTAGTTGTACTCCCCAAAGGTATTTGGATACGAACTGCCATCACAGAAGACGTGCATCGTCTTGATCGCCAGATTCCGATACTGGAGTGCGCCGTCGACATACCACTCGAAGGCGCCGGTATTGTCCGGCTCCCACTTGTAGTGCGCGACTACGTCGTACCAGTGGTCGTACTGAAGCGGCTTTACCGTTCCAGCGGAGGTCTTTTCGGGGATGACGAAGTCGTTCTCGATGCCAGTCCCGGTGCTGTTGACGGCTCCGGCGCGGAAGTGAAAGATCAGCCGCGGATTGGTGCCTGGGCTCGCCGTTGTGCCGTCTGCTTGGACGCCGAAGTAAGAACTCGGGAAGGTCGGGCAGCTAGTCAGCGTCGATCCGTAGCGGGACTCGTGCCACTCGACGTTGACATTCCAAAGTCCAGTCCTCGGAACGTAGACCCCGTTCGGGAAACGAATCTTCCAGCGATACCAGGTGTCGTCACCCTGGGCGGTATAGGCACTTGCAGTGGTATTGCTTCCGTAAGCCGTGATGCGACGGTCCGGCATCGGGCTATAGAGAGTTGAAGCCGTTCCGGAAGTCGTACTCGCTGTCGTTGGAGCGATCTTCAGTCGCGTCGCGGAGCCGCCGGAGCCATCGTTGACAGTGAAGATGTAGCTCGCGTTGAACCCGGAAACGCTGTTGCTGTTGGCGGCTTGCCAGTGCGGCAGCGAAGTCGGGTCCGTGGTATAGCCGAGGGTGTAGTTCGGTGAGGCCCACGGCCACAACGGCGCGCTCGTCACCGGTGTGCTCGTCGCGGCGGTGACCACGGCAGTGGCGACGGATGACGCCGTCGCCGAGCCGGCCGAGTTGCTGGCAGTCACGGACAGACGCGTCGTTGACGCGACGTCCGCCGAGGCGAGAAGGTAGGTGGCGCCGGCCGCGCTCGCGATCGGTACGCACGAGGCGCCGGCGGAGTCGCACCGCTGCCACTGATAGGCGTACGTGATTGGGGTCGTACCGCTCCAGGAACCAGTCGAGCCGGTTAGCGTCTGACCCTGCTGCGCCGTTCCGGTGATCGTCGGAAGCGATGTCGCCGACGGCGACACAGCCGGCGGGGGTGGCGGCGGAGGCGGAGGCGGCTGCGCAGCCGGAACCGCAGCGATCGCACCCGTCGCACTGGAGGTCCCGGCGGCGGAGCCGACTCGGTTCGACGCGGTTACGACCACTCGCAGCGTCGTGCCCACGTCGTTGGACGAAGGGCTGTAAGTCGACGTCGAGGCGGCCACAACTGCGCTGCAGCTCGCTCCGCTGGTGTCGCACCTCAACCACTGGTAGGCATACTTGAGGCCTTTCCCGTCCCAGGTCCCCGGTGAGGCGGTCAGGGCACTGCCAACTTGCAGCGTACCGCTGACGAACGGCGGTGTCTGGTCAGCCGGAGGCGTTTGGCCCGGAGCCCCTTTGCGCGCGGCTGAAGCACCGGTCATAAGGATCGCGGCAACGGCAACAGCAAAAATCGCTGTGATGATGTGGCGGCTCATCGCATCTCTCGCGTCGGCGGGCACGCTTACGCGTGTAACCCTCGAATGGGGGAAGCGGGGTAGATTTCCTCAGTTTTGTTTAGGTTTTTCGCCGCTTTTGCGATGAAGAACACGGCGCCTCACAGCTAAGAGGCGGTTCCTGCCGCGTGTCGGAGCCGCTATAACCCGGATAGGTGCGCCCGTCCGTCCCCCAAACTCGGCTGCTCGAGGGCGTCTCTGTTCCGTTCGTCGATCTCGAGCCGATGAACTCCTTGGTAAAGGAGCGCGTGCTGGCTCGGATCGGCGAGGCCATCGATGACGGCGATTTCATCAACGGTCTGGCGGTGGAGGAGTTCGAGCGGCGGTTCGCGGAACGCTCCGGTCGCGTCCATTGCGTCGGGGTCTCCAGCGGACTCGACGGGCTCCGGCTTTCGCTACTGGCGGCAGGCGTTGCCGGGGGCTCAGGGGTCATCGTCCCGGCGGCGACCTTCGCCGCAACCTTCGAAGCCGTGCTCCAGGCCGGCGGAGCGCCGCTCGTCGTCGACGTCAGTGACGAGGACTACACGATCGACGTGCAGCAGGCGGAGGCCGTCGCCGGCAATGCATCGCACCTCCTGCCTGTTCACCTCTACGGACAACTGGCAGAGATGTCGAGCGTTGCATCGAGCGCACAGAAGCATGGCCTCGAGATCGTGGAGGACGCGTGTCAAGCACACGGGTCGAGCCGAGACGGCGTGCGTCCAGGCGATCTCTCGAGGGCCGCGGTATTCAGCTTCTACCCGTCGAAGAACCTCGGGGCGATGGGAGACGCGGGCGCAGTCGTCACCGACGACGAGGAGCTCGCGCTACGCCTGCGCGCGCTCCGCGGGCACGGCGAGACGCGCAAGTACCACCACGAGCACGTCGGCTATACGGCGCGGCTCGACACGATTCAGGCGATCGTCCTTCTCGAGAAGCTCCCGTTCCTCGACGAGTGGAACCGCCAGCGACAGGCGGCTGCGCGCTTCTACTCGGAGGCGCTCGCGGGTCTGGATGGGCTTCGCCTTCCGGCCGAGCCAGAGGGAAGCACATCGGTCTGGCATCTCTACGTGGTGCGGACGTCCGATCCGGATGACCTCGCTGGCTTCCTCGCCGAGCGAGCAATCCAAACAGGGCGCCACTACCCGGAGCCTGTCCACCTCTCTCCTGCATACCGCGCCCTCGGGTATGCCCCCGGCGATTTTCCCGTGGCCGAGGCTCTCGCGCGCGAGGGGGTCTCGCTGCCGCTTTACCCGGGCATCGCCGACGCCCAGCTCGAGTGGGTATGCCAAGCGGTCGCCGACTACTTCGGCACTGCCTAGGGAAGCTCGCGAGACGATGATCTGCTCGGTTTGCTTCGTCGTGGGTGCACGCCCGAACTTCATGAAGGCTGCTCCCGTCTATCGCGCGCTCCACGAATTGGATCCGGAGATCGCGCTCCTGCTCGTTCACACCGGCCAGC
>JALYKQ010000294.1 GCA_030774675.1 Gemmatimonadota bacterium
CGCTATCGCGAGGAAACCGCGTCGCATATTCTTATCATGTGTCCTTCGTCCACCTCCACTGCCATTCCGAATACTCCCTTCTCGACGGTGCAAACCGGATCGATGATCTGATCACGAAGGCGCTGGAATTCGAGCAGCCAGCGCTCGCCATAACGGATCACGGTAACCTTCACGGGGCTTGGGAGTTCCAGGAAAAGGCGAAGAAGGCGGGTTTGAAGCCGATCATCGGCATGGAGGCCTATGTCGCCCCAGGCGATAGACGCGCTCGCGATCGCGTCGGCGGTGACCGGGGTAAACCCTACTTCCACCTCGTCCTCCTCGCCCAGAACGCCACCGGCTACAAGAATCTAGTCAAGCTCTCCTCGCTCGCCTACACGGAAGGCTTCTACGCCAAGCCGCGCATGGACCGCGAGCTTCTCGCAAAATACAACGAAGGCATCGTCGTCTCATCCGCCTGCATGGCGGGCGAGATCGCGCACCACCTCCTCTCGGACGAGTACGACCGGGCCCGAAGCGCAGCTTCATGGTATGCCGACGTCTTCCGCGACCGGTACTTCCTCGAGGTCCAGGCCCACGACTCCGAAAACCAGGACACCCTCAACCGGCGCGTTTTCCAGCTCGCTGAAGAACTGAGCCTCCCGGTGCTTGCCACCAACGACGCCCACTTCCTCACCAAAGGCGACCACGACGCGCACGACATCCTCCTCTGCATCGGCCTCGGCAAGGATTTCTCCGATACCAACCGGATGCGCTACGACGAGGGTCTCTACTTCAAGAGCGCTCCCGAGATTGCGGCAGCATTTCCGGATCGGAAGGATGTGCTCGAGAACACCCTGCGTATTGCCGACGAGTCGGCGATCACGTTCTCCAAGCAATACAAGGTGCCGTCGTTTCCCCTTCCCTCGGGAGTCGAGACCGAAAACGAGCTGCTGGTACGCCTCTCCGAGGAGGGGGCGGTTGAGCGGTACGGGACACCGCTACCCCCGGACGCGCGGGAGCGGCTCGACTACGAGCTCGGAGTCATCACCAGCACGGGCTACGCAGGCTATTTCCTCATCGTTGCGGATTTCATCAAGGCCGCCCGCGAGATGGGAATTCCCGTCGGTCCCGGCCGAGGCTCGGCCGCCGGCTCGCTCGTCGCATACTCGCTGCGTATCACAGACGTGTGCCCACTCAGGTTTGATCTGCTGTTCGAGCGCTTCCTCAATCCCGAGCGGGTGTCTATGCCCGACATCGACGTCGATTTCTGCTTCGAGCGCCGCGGCGAGGTGATCGAATACGTGCGGCAGAAATATGGTCGCGATTCGGTGGGCCAGATCATCACTTTCGGCACTTTGAAATCGCGCGCAGCCATCAAGGACGTAGGCAGAACGCTGGGTTTTACTCCATCCGAGACTGACTACCTCGCCAAGCTGATCCCCAACCACCCGAACTTCTCGTTGACGGTCAAGGAAGCGATCGACCGGATCCCGGAGGTCCGGGAGTTCTACGCTACCCGAAAGGAGGATCCGCGAGAGGTCCGCGACCGGAAGGAGCGATACCGCCAGCTGCTCGACTACGCGATCAGGCTGGAAGGTCTCTCGCGCCACGCGGGTGTGCACGCGGCCGGAGTCGTCATCGCGCCGGGTCCGCTCGACGAATACGTCCCAGTCTGCACCCAGGCATCGAAGGGAGCTGGCAGCGAGCGCGAAGAATCCATTGTCGTCACACAGTACGACATGAATGCCCTGGAGAAGGTGGGCATGCTCAAGATGGATTTCCTCGGCCTCACGACTCTCACCGTCATCGCCGACGCCGTTCATGGCATCCGTGAACGCACCGGCTCCGCTCCGGATCTCGACTCGCTCCCTCTGGACGATGTCGACACCTACCGGATGTTGCGGGCGGGCAAGACCGCCGGGGTTTTCCAGTTCGAGTCGCCGCTCGCTACGGACATGCTGAAGAGCATCCGCGCCGATCGGTTCGACGATCTCGTCGCATCGAACGCTCTCATGCGACCGGGTCCGCTCGACGCCGGAATGCACAAGGTGTACATGCGGCGCAAGCGTGGCGAGGAGCGGGTGTCATACATCCTCCCCGAGCTCGCGCCGATCTTGGAGAGCACTTACGGCGTCATCACCTACCAGGAGCAGGTGATGCGCATCGCCCAGACGCTGGCTGGCATCTCGCTCGCCGAAGCAGACGTGCTCCGCAAAGCCGTCGGCAAGAAGGACGCGGAGCTGATTCGCGCCGAGCTGGGGAAGTTCATCGAGAAATCGGTGGCGCGCGGTTACGATCCTGGCATAATCCAGGAGATCGCGAGCCAGATCGAGACCTTTGGCCGGTACGGCTTCAACAAGTCGCACTCGGTCGCATACTCGATCATCTCGTACCAGACTGCTTGGCTCAAGACGCACTTCCCCGCCGATTTCATGGCAGCGCTCCTGTCGTCCCAGATCGGCGACACGGACAACGTCGTCAAGTACATCAACGAGGCGCGGCAGCTCCACGTGCCCGGCGCTACCGAGTCCGGACTCGACATTCTGCCGCCGGACGTCAACGAGTCCGGCTACAAGTTCACGGTGATCGGCGAGACCAAGATCCGCTTCGGCCTCGGCGGAATCCGCAACGTTGGACGCACGGCTATCGACTCGATCATCAGCGCCCGCAAAAAAGATGGCCCATTCCGGTCGCTGTTCGATCTCTGCGAGCGAATCGATCTGCGGGTGTGCAACAAGCGGGTGCTCGAAGCCCTGATGCACGCCGGTGCCATGGACTCCCTCGGCGGCCACCGCGCGCAGCTCTCTGCCGCGCTCGACCTGGCCATTCGGGAAGCCTCGCTTAAGCAGGAAGACCTGGTCACGGGCCAGGTATCTCTGTTTGGCGCGCCAACGGACGCGACAGAAAAGGAGCACAGCCAGCACGTTCTACCCAACTCTCAGCCGTGGACAGAGTCGGAGCGGCTGGCGAAAGAAAAGGAAATACTTGGCTTCTACATCTCCGGTCATCCGCTCGAGAGATTCCGCACCGAAGCCGAGATCTTCGCCACCCACTCCGTCAGTGACCTCGGCAGCTGGCGCCCCGAGCTGATGACACTCGCCATCGTCGTGACGAATATCAAGCGGCAGATCAGCAAAAAGTCGGGCTCCGAGTTCGCCAGAGTGACGATCGAGGATTTTTCCGGATCCGCCGAAGTTCTAATCTTTCCCGAGAAGTGGGCGACACTCAACGATCAGATCCGAACTGACGTGCCGATGCTTCTCCGGGGCGCCTACTCCCGTCGGGATGAGGGGGGCGAGAACCCCGCCTTCATAGTAGAGTCGGCAACGAAGCTGGCGGAGATGCGTACTAATGGACAGGTGACCGTTGCGATCGATCTGGCGAAGGGAACATACTCGAGCGACGTGATGTCGGACGTGCGGGCGATCGCCGAGACCTACCCGGGCTCGGCTCCGCTTGAGTTTCGTTGGAGCGACGGGACAGGAGTGCAGGCGCGGCTGCGCTCCCGGTCGCTGACGCTGGCCGCGGATGGTGCAGCGCTGAGCGCGTTGCGTAATATTCTGGGCGAGTCGTCGGTTCGACTTCAAAGGGGGAGCTGACTGGTGGCATCAGCGACGCAGCTTGAATTCGAGAAGCCTATCGCCGAGCTTGAACGGCAGATCGACGAGATCAAGAAGACGGCGGGCGACAGTCAGCTGAGCGTCGCCGCGGCGATCGAGCCGCTCGAGCGGAAGCTCTCCGACTTGCGGGAAGAGGTCTACAAGAACCTCACTCCATTTCAGAGAGTCCAGGTTGCCCGCAATCCGAAACGCCCCTTCACCGCTGATTATATCCGGCTCGCCTTTACCGACTTTATCGAGCTCCATGGGGATCGCTCCTTTCGCGATGACGCGGCGATCATCGGCGGCTGGGCGCGGCTCGAAGACGACACCGTGATGGCCATTGGACACCAGCGCGGCCGCGACACCAAGGAGCAGCTGAAGCGCAACTTCGGCATGCCTCATCCCGAGGGCTATCGAAAGGCGCTGCGACTGATGAAGCTGGCCGAGAAATTCCACGTCCCGGTGCTCACCTTCATCGACACTCAGGGGGCGTGGGCAGGATTGGGCGCGGAAGAGCGCGGGCAATCGGAAGCCATCGCGCGGAATCTCTACGAGATGAGCCAGCTCCAGGTTCCTATCATCGCGACTGTGATTGGAGAAGGCGGATCCGGCGGCGCACTGGCCCTCGGTGTGGCCGATCGGGTGCTGATGATGGAGAACGCTGTCTATTCCGTAATCTCGGTCGAGGGTTGCGCGGCGATTTTATGGAAGGACGCGAAGAGTCCGGAGATGCGAGAGAAAGCGGCGACCGCGCTTCGCATTACGGCGCCAGAGCTGCTCGAGCTCAAAGTGATCGACGAAGTCATCCCCGAGCCCAAGGGCGGCGCGCACGCGGACCACGACGCCGCGGCGGCGTCGCTGAAGGACGCCGTCAATCGCCATCTGGAGGAGCTGCGCAAGATGCGCCCGGAGAAGCTGGTGCGGCGGCGCCGGCAGAAGTTTCTCCGCCTGGGCGCGTGGACGGAGTAACGCTTGGCTCACCTCGTCGAAGTCGCCTTCAAGGGCAACCGTAAGGAGTTCTTTCTCTGGGATTATGCCGATCCGCCGCCGCTCAATGCGGCCGTGATCGTCGACGTCGAGCGCGGAGAAGACCTGGGCTACATCCACGCGCTCGGTGAGCTGGCGCAGAAAAGAAGCGGCGGTTGCTCGCATGGCTGCGGCACCGCGCTCCCCGAGCGAAAAGCTCTGCGTCTCGCCACCGAGAAGGACCGCGGCCTCTCGAGAGAGCTCGAGAAGCTGAATGAAGAAGCGCGCCGGAAGGCGATGGATCGCGTTCGCGCCAACAACCTCGGCATGAAGCTCTCGGATGCGGAGTGGCAGTGGGATCGGAAAAAGCTGACGCTCTACTTCACGGCGGACAAGCGCGTCGATTTCCGGAATCTCGTGCGCGACTTGGCTTCCCTCTTTCGCACCCGCATCGAGCTGAAGCAGATCGGCGTCCGCGACGAGGCCAAGCGTCTCGATGGGATCGGTCGCTGCGGCCGTCAGTACTGCTCGGCCTCATGGCTCCCGGAGCTGCGGCCGGTAAACCTCGGCGTCGCCAAGGACCAAAGGCTGTCTCTCAATCCATCCCAGATCTCGGGTGCGTGCGGCCGCCTCATGTGCTGCCTGCGCTACGAGCACGAGTTCTACGTCCAGAGCCGCAAGCGCTTCCCCAAGGAAGGCAAGATCGTAGCAACCTCGCTGGGCGAAGAGAAAGTTGTGAGCATCGACATCTTTCACGAGCGGGTGACGCTTCGCGGAGTTGAGGGCGAGATGCGCTCTTTGACTCTGGGCGAGTTCAAGCAGGAGACCGAGCAGCACGTCGGCCTCGCGGCTCCGGTCGCGAACGGTGACGACGATGAATCCGCCGAGGAGATTGTGCCCGATGAGATATCGCCCGAATTGATGTACACGGCCGAACACCCGGTTTTCACACCCCGAGTCAACACCGTCTCCGAGAACATCTCGGGCAACGGGAATCCTCAGGGAAGCGAGAGCCCCGGCAAGCGGCGGCGTGGGCGCCGGGGCGGCCGCCGGGGCCGTAGTGGCGACGACACTCCGTCGGGAACCTCGTAGTTGGCCAAGTACTTCCTCACCTGCGCAATCGACTACGCCACCGCTGACCCTCACCAGGGTCATGCATTCGAGAAAATCGGCGCCGACGCAATAGCTCGCTACCACCGCCTCGCGGGCGACGAGGTGCACTTCCTCGTCGGCATGGACGAGCACGGACAGAAAGTTGCGCAGACTGCGGCTGAACGGAAGGTGTCCCCGCAGGAGTTGGTCGACGCGGTCGCAGAGAGCACCGAAGAGATCTGGGCGCTGCTCGGCATCTCGTACGACCAGTTCGTTCGCACGACTGACCCGGCCCACAAGGCTGGAGTGAAGAGGTTGATCGAGCAGATCTTCGATACCTCGCCCGATGATTTCTACGAGAAGTCCTACGCCGGCTGGTACTGTGTCGGGTGCGAAGCGTTCAAGCAGGAAAACGAGATCGCCGACGGAAAGTGCATCATCCACCCCACCCGTACGCTGGAATGGGTAGAGGAGAAGAACTGGTTCTTCCGCCTCAGCGCATATGCCGATCGATTGAGGAAACTGGTGTCGACCGAGGACTTTCTGCAGCCCAGGTCCCGCCGCAACGAGATTCTTTCACTGATTGACTCAGGGCTCGAGGATGTTTCGGCCAGCCGCAGCCGATTCTCGTGGGGCGTTCCCTTCCCGCGATCGGTATCGGACGGCGAGAAACAAACCACCTACGTCTGGTTCGACGCGCTGCCGAATTACCTCACCGCCACGGGATTCCCCAATCCGGATTTCGAGAAGCTGTGGCCGGCGGATCTGCACATCATCGGCAAGGACATCACCCGCTTCCACGCGCTGATCTGGCCGGCGATGCTGATGGCGGCTGGGCTTGCGGTCCCAAAGCGCATCTGGGTCCACGGGTTCGTCCTGGTCGGAGGGACGCGCGTGAGCAAGTCGGCCGGCGGCAATCTCGACCTGCGCGACGCGATTGAACGCTACGGCGCCGACGCCTTCAGATATTTCCTGCTGCGCGAGGTTCCGTTCGATGGCGACGGCAATTTCTCATGGGAGCGGTTCGAGGAGCGTTACAATTCCGATCTCGCCAATGCGTTTGGAAATCTCGCGAGCCGCACGATCTCAATGCTCGAGCGCTACTGTGATGGAGTTGTTCCCATGGGCGAGCGAAACGAGATAGACGAAGCGGACAAAGCCGATCTCGACGCCTACCACTCATCGTTCGGCCCGAAGGGGTTTCTCCTGCACGACGCGCTCAGAGCTGTATGGCAGACGGTGGCGAGGGGAAACGAGTACATCGACCGGCAGGCACCGTGGAAGCTCGCCAAGGATCCCGCCAATCGCGCCGCGCTGGAGAGTACGCTCGCGACCGTGGTGAGACAGCTCGCACGACAGGCAGTCTACTTGTGGCCATTCATGCCAGGAAAATCGGAGGAGCTCTGGAAATCCCTCGGCGCTCCGGGCTCACCGGCAGAAACGAGATTCAACGGGCTGGAGCGGCTGGATCCGATCGGCTGGAAGGTGAAAAAGGGACTTTCGCTTTTTCCGAAAGCGGAGACGACTACCACAACGTAGCTGCCTCCGTCTCCAACAAAAAGACAGGGGGCCGCTTTCGGGCGGTCCCCTGTTCCTATTTGCGGTTGGACATTTATCTGCCTAGATGTTCGGATTATTCAGCGTTTCGACGTCCGGAAGCGGGAAACAACGCTCGGTTCCGTAGTTTCCACCCTTCAGATAAACGGTGGAGTACGGGATTCCCGCTGGCGGATCGAGCGGCAGATTGAACCGTCTCACGTCGTACAGATGCTGCCCCTCTAGAAAGAGCTCACGACGACGGGCCTCGATAACCTCGTTCGCGATCGCGGTTGGATCGGTGCTCGAGAACGCCGGCAATCCTGCCGCTGCTCGCAAGGCGTTGATAATGTTCACCGCCGTCTGGCCCTGCTGCGCCTCGGCGATGATCAGCTGCGCCTCTTTGTAGCTCGCAATGGGGATGGGGCTCGTGCTGGTGGGATACTTGGTCTGGATGTAGAGCGGTGTCCTGTTATCAGTACCGTTCTTTCCGGCGTAAACAACGACGACGCGTGTATCCGGAATCTGGCCGCCGCTGCCGGTTGTGACAGTCAGATTGCGATAGCTCGGCGCGACCGACACCACACCCGCCTGATTGAAGGTCTGAACGCGGTTTTGTCTGATGGTCGGAGCGTTCTCAGATGTAGCGTAGATCACGAACCCGGGCGGGACCAAAGCCGCATCGGTCGCAGCCGCAGTCTTATTGCCCTGATCGAGCCGCGCCCGTGCGCGACCCACGTACGCCATGTTCAAGATCTGCTGATCGCCCGCCAGCTGTGCGGCGGCTATCGCCGTGGTGAACATCGCCTCGGCCGAGGCGAAGACTTCAACCGATGTCATCCTCGGACCTAGATTGATAGCCGCCTCGCAGAAACCTTCGCCCAACAGGATTCTGGAGTATCCTGCGTACGCTGCGGCCTTGGCGATCAGATCCTGCCTGTTAGGGACCTGAGCATCCGTCCATCCCTGCAACAGCTCGAGAGCCCGGTCGGCCGTACCGCGAGCGACCTGTATCGGCGTGTAGATGCCATACGAAGTGCAGTCGTTGGTTGCATAACGTGTGTCGGCGGTCGGATCAGTGTCTCTTCTGTCGAATGGCCAGTTGGCGGCCGTCGCCGTCGCGTCCATCAATTCGCCGCTCATCATTCCGGCGTCTACAATGTACATCTTGAGCGCGCATTCGAAATTCCCAATCGCGCTGTTGACGATTAGCCCCGCGTTGGCGGGTGTTTCCAGGACTGAGGTTTCGATCTTGTCGGGAGCTGTCGCTTCGAGTCCTTTGTCCAGAACATTACATCCAAGGACTGGTGTCGACAGCACAATCACAGTGAGCCATTGGCCCGCATTCGCGGCTCCTCGGCCCATCTGCCTCGCAATGCGAGTGAGATTCATATATGGTCTCCGCCTGTTTCCGGTTAGTCGTTCGTGAGTTTGGATTCGCATTAGAAGTTGAGCCGCAAGGTTCCGATGAATGAGCGAAGCTGTGGGGTGACATCCTGCTCCCACTGCCCGAATCCGCGGGACCCGCCCTGGAACGACGCTTCCGGCTCCAGACCCTTGTAGTTGGTCCAGGTGTGCAGGTTGCGGCCGGCAATGCTGACCGAGGCCCGCGCTGCGCCAAGCCTGGTGGCGAACGAACCCGGGAGGTTATAACTCAGCGAGACCTCGCGGAGCTTGGTGTAGCTGGCGTCGTTGATGAGATCGCTCACGTAAGCGCTGCTGCTCACCGCCCCCACGATCGCCGGCGAGAATTCTTTCGGGTAATAGTTTTCGCGGCATTCGATGAAGAGGTGACACCTGACGCGCCGGTTGCCATCGAGCTTCTTGTAGCCACCCTTGAAATCGATCAGCGTGTAGACGCTGAAATTCTGCCAGAAACTGAGGGTCGATGTGAACGCCCCTTCACGCGTCGGAACGGTGCTGCCGAGGAACACGAGCGGAGCGTTGGCGCAAAGCACTGCGGCGCCACCTGCCGGACCAGGATCGCAGAATACAGCGGTCGACTTTCCCGTTACGGGGTCGATCGTCGCATCGACCACCCTCTTGCCCCACCAGGCGCCCACTGGATATCCGACCGTGTGCCTCACGTTCGCCGACGGGCTGATAAAAGTGGCACCGCCCAAGTTGACGACTTTGGTATGGTTGGTGGCTGTGCTGAATGTCAGGTCCCACGTCGTTCTGGCGCTGGAAATGGGAGTAGCACGCAAAAGAAGTTCGTCGCCATGCTTGCTGAGTTTTCCGGCGTTCACCAGTTGGGTGCCCGGATATCCGCTCGAGGGCGCTACCGGCCGATCCAGAATCGCGTTCCGTGTGCCACCGGTAAAGTGTGTGAACTCGAGGCCCGCGCGATCGTTGAGGAACCCTGCATCGAATCCGAGCTCAGTCTCGTAGCCGCGCTCAGGGCCAAGATCCGGATTCCCACGCGAAGCAGGGGTAACCGCGGCTGAACCGGATGGGCCCGTGGTTGCGGTGAAAAAGGGTACCGCGGAGTAAGGCAGCGGTGCTTGCCCCGTCTGCCCATAGGCAGCGCGAAGCTTCAGGGTATTCGCAAATGGCAGCCGGTAGAATGGCTCTTCGCTCACCACCCACGATGCGCTGACCTTCGGATAGGTGACTCTCTTGAAGTTCGAGCCGAACGAGCTGTTGTTGTCCGAGCGAACTCCGGCGGTAAGGAAGAGTCGATCGCGGAAGCCGAGTTGCTCCTGTCCATATA
>JALYKQ010000295.1 GCA_030774675.1 Gemmatimonadota bacterium
TCCGTGGCCGGTCCGACCAACGGGATCGTTCTAGTGAAGAAGCAGGGTTAACAATGGCTGAGACTACGAATTCAACCTTGAAGGCAGCCGCGTACACCGCCGGTGGTACCGAGCGCGAGCGCGTCGATCTTCCGGGCGAGTTGTTCGACGGTACGGTCAACATGCCGGTGATGCATCAGGCGGTTAAGGCGTACCTGGCGAACCAGCGCCTCGGACTCGCGTACACCAAGACCCGAGGCCTCGTCGCCGGTGGAAACCAGAAGCCGTGGAAGCAGAAGGGAACCGGCCGCGCCCGCCAAGGATCGCGCCGCGCTCCCCACTTTGTGGGTGGCGGCACAGTCTTCGGTCCGACCGGTCGTAAATACAACCAGACCGTTCCGCGCCAGATCCGCGCCCTTGCCCGCAAGAGCGCTCTCAACGCTCGCGCCCGCGAGGATGCGTTGATCGTGATCGACAACTTCAACTACGACAGGCCGAGCACCAAGCAGATGGTATCGCTTCTCGGCGCGCTCGGCGCGACGGGCAAGAAGGTTCTGATCCTCACCGACGGGATGAAGCCGAACGTGTTCCTCAGCGGGCGGAACCTGCAGCGGACGCACGTGATGCCTTACGCCGACGTCTCGACCTACCACGTCTTGTGGTCCGATGTCGTGCTGGTCGAGTCCAATGCTCTCGGTTACGAGCTGGACACGGTGGAAGAGAAGCCGCGTGCCGCTCGCCCGAAGTCAGATACCAAGTCTCGTGGGGCCGAGAAGGCCGCGCGCAAGACCGCGAAAGCAGAGGCAAAGAGCGCCAACGCGCACAAGACGGCAAGAAAGGCGGCGAAGGCAGCAGGAAAGTCCGCCAAGCCCAAGTCCAAGGCTGCGGCTAAGAGCGCGAAGAAGACGCCGGCGAAGAAATCCGTCGGCAAGAAGAAGGGGAAGTAGGCAATGCCAACACTCACTCGCACCATCATCACACCGATCGTGACCGAGCAGACCTCGTCGGCGTATCAGGATCGTGGTGAGTACACGTTCCGCGTACATCCGAAAGCGACGAAGACCCACATCAGAAAAGCGATCGAGGAGCTCTTCAACGTGACGGTCACCGGCGTCTGGACCTCGAACCACCGCGGCAAGGATCGCCGCGTGGGGCAGGTCGTCGGGCGTCGTCCACACTGGAAAAAAGCGATAGTCACCCTGAAAGACGGTGACTCGATCGACATCTTCGAGGCGTAAGTAAATGGGCGTTCGTCAATTCAAGCCTGTAACCAAGAGCTCGCGTTTCCGCAGTGTCTCCGATTTCTCGGAGATCACGCGCGGCTACGGCGAGAAGTCGCTGATGGAGCCGCTCACGAAGAGCGGTGGTCGCGACAATCACGGACACATCGCCATGCGCCGCATCGGTGGTGGCCACAAGCGCATGTACCGAATCATCGACTTCAAGCGCAACAAGTTCGGGATGGCGGCGACTGTGCGCGAGATCGAGTACGATCCCAATCGCACGGCGCGTATCGCGCTGGTCGAGTACGAGGATGGCGAGAAGCGCTACATCCTGCATCCGAAGGGACTCTCAGTCGGTGACAAGATCGTCTCCGGGAAAGGCTCCGACAGCCGCGTCGGCAACGCACTCCCGCTCCGCGAGATCCCGCTCGGCACCGATGTGCACAACGTCGAGCTGAAGCCAGGCGCTGGTGGCAAGATGGCGCGGTCGGCCGGAACGAAGCTCGAGGTCGTCGCAAAGGAGGGTGAGTATGTGACCCTCCGTATGGCTTCAACCGAAATGCGAATGGTCCACGGCGACTGCCTGGCGACCGTTGGGACCGTCGGCAACGCCGAGCACGAGCTCCTTTCCGCCGGCAAAGCTGGCAAAAGCCGCTGGATGGGCAAGCGCCCGAAGGTTCGGGGCGAGGTCATGAATCCGGTCGATCACCCGCACGGTGGTCGTACCCGCGGCGGCCGCAACGTGGTGGACAAGTGGGGCAACAAGGAAGGCGTCAAGACTCGCAACAAGAAGAAGCCCTCGCAGCGGCTGATCGTCCGCGGACGCAAGCGCGGCAAGGCAACGCAGTAAGCTCGCAACCAATTCTGGGAATCGAATATGGGAAGAAGTGTTAAAAAAGGTCCGTACGTCCAAGACGCGTTGATGACGAAAGTCTCGACGATGAACGGCAGGAACGAGAAGAGAGTGATCAAGACCTGGGCGCGTTCGAGCACGATCGTTCCGGACTTCGTCGGTCACACCTTCGCGGTCCACAACGGCAACAAGTTCATCCCGGTTTACGTGACCGAGAACATGGTGGGGCACAAGCTCGGCGAGTTCGCGCCGACGCGCCTGTTCCGCGGTCATACGGGCGCAGCCAAGCCGACGGACAAGAAGGCCGGCGGCGTGCCGACATCGACTCCGGCCAAGGGCCAGGCGGCGGTCAAGTGAGCGAGAGATCGAGACTCCGCGCGGCGCGTCACGCCGCCGAGAAGAAGGGCGTGTCGAGCGCTATCCAGCGCACGACCCGCCAGTCGCCCTACAAGATGCGTCTCGTCATCGATCAGATTCGCGGCAAGGATGTGAACGAAGCGCTGGGACTGCTCAAGTTCTCGAAGAAGCATGCGGCGGTTCAGATCGCGAAAGTTCTTAACTCCGCGGTCGCGAATGCCGAGTTCAAGTCGAGAGAAGGGAATGAGTCGATCGACGTGGACACGCTTTACATCAAGCACGCGATCGTGAACGAAGGACCGGCACTCCGGCGTTTCATGCCGGCCGCGCAGGGTCGCGCCACTCCGATCAGAAAGAGAACCAGTCATGTCGAGATCATCCTCGACGCCCGTGAAGAGAAGAAGGGGAATCGTTAATGGGACAGAAAACACATCCGATCGGCTTCCGCCTCGGCATCTCCAAGACCTGGAGGTCGCAGTGGTACGCGAACCGCGACTTTCCGGCACTGCTCCGCGAGGACGAGCTCCTTCGCAAGTATCTTAAGGCGCGCCTCGGGCACGCCGCAATCGCTGACATCCGCATCGAGAGAAAGCCCGGCAAGGTTGTCGTCACGATCCACACCGGTCGTCCGGGCGTCGTCATCGGTAAGAAGGGCGCCGAAGTCGACCAGCTTCGTGACGAGCTCACGCGCCTGTCCGGCAAGGAAGTCGGGATCAACGTCGAAGAGATCAAGCGCCCCGAGCTCGATGCGCAGCTCGTCGCCGACAACATCGCGAACCAGCTGGCGCAGCGCATCTCGTTCCGCCGCGCCATGAAGCGGGCGGTGCAGAGCGCCATGCGCATGGGCGCGGGCGGCATCAAGATCAAGTGCGGGGGCCGGCTGGGCGGCGCCGAGATCGCGCGCGTCGAGGGCTATCACGAGGGTCGTGTGCCCCTTCATACGCTGCGCGCGGACATCGATTACGCGACGTCGACCGCGAAGACCACCTTCGGCACGATCGGTGTGAAGGTCTGGATCTTCAAGGGCGAGATCGTCGAAGATCGCCGCGGCAAGACCTACTCGACTGGCGTCTGAGGATATAGAGAATGCTCAGTCCCAAGCGGGTAAAGTTCAGGAAGCGATTCAAGGGCCGGACGAAAGGGCTTGCCACTCGTGGCAGCGAAGTCTCGTTCGGACACTACGGTCTGAAGGCGCTGGAGCCCGGCTGGGTCTCCAACCGCCAGATTGAAGCGGCGCGTGTCGCGCTGACGCGCCACATCAAGCGCGGCGGCAAGGTCTGGATCCGGATCTTCCCCGACAAGCCGATCACGAAGAAGCCTGCGGAGACCCGCATGGGTAAGGGAAAGGGATCTCCGGAGGGATGGGTGGCGGTGGTGAAGCCGGGTCGGGTGATGTTCGAATTGGAGGGCGTGACGCCGGAAATCGCCAAAAAGGCAATGGCGCTGGCGGCGGCCAAGATCGGCTTGAAGTCAAAGTTCGTGGTACGTGAGGAGGCGCACACAGATGCTGGCTAACGACATTCGTGAGATGAGCGAGGCGGACATCAATGCGCGCCTGGCCGACCTGGAGAGAGAGCGGTTCAACCTGCGGCTCGCGTCGGGTACGCGCACCCTCGACGATCCACTCCGCCTGCGGGTGATTCGGAAGGACATCGCGCGGCTCAATACCGTGCTGCGCGAGAAAATTATCGGCATCGCCGAGGCCAAGGTGACTGGTCCGAAGCGTGTGACAGCCAGACGTGTGACGGGCAGGCGCGGGCGCAAGAGCGCAACCGCGACTAACCGCGCGAAGAGGAGCAAGAGGGCTTAATGGCAGAATTGGCGAAGACTGGCAGCGACACGACCGAGCGCAACGCGCGCAAGACGCGGGTGGGTATGGTCGTGAGCGACAAGATGGCGAAGACCGTCGTGGTCTCGATCGAGCGCAGGGTTCAGCACCCGGTATACGGCAAGATGGTTCGCCGCACCAAGAAGCTGAAGGCGCACGACGAGCAGAACGAGGCCAAGACGGGCGACACCGTCCGCATCATGGAGACCCGGCCGTTGTCGAAGGACAAGCGGTGGCGCGTGGTCGAAATCATCGAACGTGCACGTTAACGGAGACGACCAGTGATCCAGCAGGAATCGGTGGTCAAGGTAGCGGACAACTCGGGCGCGAAGACAGCGCTCGTGATCCGCGTGCTCGGCGGAACCCGCCGGCGCTACGCCACGCTCGGCGATGTGGTGATCGTCGCCGTGAAGAACGCGCTTCCCAACGGCACGGTCAAGAAGTCGGACGTGGCGCGTGCGGTGGTGGTCCGCACGGCCAAGGAGACGCGCCGCAAGGACGGCTCCTACATCCGCTTCGACGAGAACGCAGTCGTGATCATCAACGAACAGGGTGAGCCGCGCGCGACACGCATCTTCGGACCCGTGGCGCGCGAGCTCCGCGAGAAGAAGTACATGAAGATCGTGTCCCTGGCTCCAGAGGTTTTGTAAAGTGAGAGTCCTCAAATACCGGAAGAACGCGAAGACGCGGCTGCACGCGCGGCACGCCGAGAACTCGAAGCGCATGAAGCTGCACGTGTCGAAGGGCGACACCGTGCGGGTGATGCGCGGCGAGGACAAGGGTAAGGAAGGAAAAGTCCTGCGCGTGTTCCTCAAGAGTGGCCGCGTGCTGGTCGAAGGCGTGAACATGGTGAAGATGCACCGCAAGGCGCGCACGGCCGAGGAACAGTCGGGGATCCGGGAGGCGCCCGCTTCGCTGCACTCTTCGAACGTGATGCTGCTCGACCCGAAGTCGGGCGAGCCGAGCAGGACCAAGGCCCGTTTCGACACCGATACCACGCATGTCGAGCGTCGGAGAACCAAGGAGCGCGTCAGCGTCAAGAATGGGGAACCGATTCCTCGCGTGCGCTGAGGGAGGGAATAGACAATGGCAACTAAAGAGAAAAAGCAGCCGAAGAAGCGCGAGGTAAAGGAACAGGTCCAGGTCGAGCACACCGGCAAGGATCTGCCAGTTCCTCCGCCGCGTCTTCACATCTACTTCCTGAATACGGTCCGTGACCGGCTCAGATCCCAGTTCGGCTTCACCAACGTCCACCAGATCCCGACGCTCGAGAAGATCGTGATCAACTGCGGCGTGGGCGAGGCGATCAAGAACCCGAAGGTTCTCGACACCGTCGTCACTGAGCTAGGCATCATCACCGGCCAGCGACCGGTGCGGAAGAAGGCGAAGAAGTCGATCGCCAACTTCGGGCTGAGGCAGGGACAGGAGATTGGGGCCGCGGTCACGCTTCGCGGCGCCAGAATGTGGGAGTTCCTCGACCGCTTCGTCACGGTGGCGATCCCGCGGATTCGCGACTTCCGCGGCATCAACACGCGGTCGTTCGACGGGCGCGGAAACTACACGATGGGCGTAAAGGAGCAGATGATCTTCCCCGAGATCAACTACGACATGGTGGACCAGATTCACGGAATGGACATCACTTTCGTCACTACTACGAGCAAGGACGATCAGGCGTTCGCGTTGCTGCGCGAGCTCGGGATGCCCTTCCGCGGCGACGACAAGCCGATCATCACGCAGCAGTAGTCAACCAAACAGGAAGAGAGATACGAAATGGCGCGAAAGGCCATGGTGGAGAAGAGCAAGAGAAAGCCGAAGTTCGGAGTGCGGCAGCACAATCGATGTGGGCGGTGTGGAAGATCGCGCGCATTCTTAAGAAAGTTCGGACTCTGCAGGATCTGTTTCAGGGAGATGGCGCTATCGGGTTACATCCCGGGCGTCCGCAAGGCGAGCTGGTAACCATTTACTTCTACGCGTCCCCAGCGGGATACGGTAGGACAAGGAAAACGAATTAATGAGCATGACCGATCCGATCGCCGATATGCTAACGCGCATTCGCAATGCCTGTGGGGCGAAGCACCGCCGTGTGGACATGCCGGTCTCGAAGCTGAAGGTGGAGATCGCGAAGATCCTGAAGGAGAACAATTTCATTCAGGACTACAAGACACTCGATACAGAGAATGGCAGGCAGCTGTTGCGCGTCGTGCTCAAGTACGCGCAGGGCGGCCAGCCGGTGATTCGCGAGATGCGCCGCATATCGACGCCGGGCCTGCGGAAGTACGTCGCGGTCGCGGAGATTCCACGCGTTCGCAATGGGCTCGGCATGGCGATTCTCAGCACATCTCAGGGTGTGATGTCGGATCGTCAGGCGCGCCAGGCTCGTACCGGTGGCGAGCTCCTCGCCCTGGTCTGGTAAGGAGACAGAGAGAGATGTCACGAATTGGAAAGCATCCGGTGCCGATCCCGAAGGGTGTCACCGCGAAGGTCGAAGGAAACAAGGTTAACGTCAAAGGTCCGAAAGGTGAGCTCGAGCGCACCATTCATTCGGAAATGAAGGTGACGCTCAAGGACGACCAGATCACCGTCGAGCGGCCGTCGGACGAAGCGAACCACAAGGCACTCCACGGTCTGTCGCGCACGCTCGTCGCCAACATGGTAGAGGGAGTGACGAAGGGCTTTCGCAAGGAGCTCGAGCTCGTGGGCGTTGGCTACAAGGCGGAGCCGCGGCCCTATGGGCTGCAGCTCGCGCTCGGCTTTTCGCACCCGATCAAATACGAAGCGCCAAAGGGTATCAAGCTCTCAGCGCCCCAGCCGACCTCCATACTGGTCGAAGGGGCGAACAAGGAAGTCGTTGGACAGGTGGCCGCCGAGCTGCGCAGCCTCAGACCACCCGAGCCCTACAAGGGCAAGGGTATCAAGTACGTTGGAGAACAGATCCGCCGCAAAGCCGGCAAGGCGGGAGGTAAGTAATGCCGAAGATGGCCAGACCAAAATCGCGCGACCAGTTGCGTACGCGGCGTCACTTCCGGCTTCGCAAGAAGGTTATCGGCAATGCGGAGAGACCACGCCTGGTCGTATACCGCTCGCTCAAGCACATCTACGCGCAGTTGGTGGATGATGCGGCGCAGCGGACGCTGATGACGGTTACCGACTCGGGTCTCGAAGGAAAGCCGACCGCGAGATCGGTCGAAGTTGGAAAGCGCCTTGCCGCCAAGGCGAAGGATGCGGGCGTCAAGCGGGTTGTCTTCGATAGGGCAGGATACAAATATCACGGCCGCGTGAAGGGTGTGGCCGACGGAGCCCGCGAGGGCGGGCTGGAGTTTTAATAAATGGCAGAAAACGAAAATCGCGAAGGGTCGACGGCGCCGCCGTCCGAGCAAGCAGCTCCAGCACAGGAGCGGCCGCGAACCGGCGGGAGCGCCCGTAGTGGAGGCGGAGCTGGCGGGCGTGGTGGTCGCGGCGGTGGTGGACGTGGCGGCCCTGGCGGCGGTGGTGCCGGTCGTGGTCGCGGAGCCAGCGGAGGCGGCGGTGGAGGACAGGGCGGCGGCGGCCCCCGCGGCGAGGGCGGTCAGCGCGGCGGTGGACGCCGTGAGGGCAAGGGCCGCGATCGCGACGGCGGACGCGGCGACGGTGGCAGCGAGCTCGTCGAGAACGTAATCGCAATCAATCGTGTCGCGAAGGTCGTAAAGGGCGGACGCCGCTTTTCCTTCAACGCGCTGGTCGCGGTTGGCGATGGTCAGGGCCGCGTCGGGTTTGCGACCGGCAAGGCGAATGAAGTGTCGGAAGCGGTTCGCAAAGCGGTCGATGGCGCTCGCCGGAATATGGTGAGCATACCGATGACCGGCGGAACGATTCCGCACGAAGTCGTCGGGTCACACGGGGCCGGAAAGGTTCTCATGAAGCCCGC
>JALYKQ010000296.1 GCA_030774675.1 Gemmatimonadota bacterium
GACAGCTGGGTCTTGGAGAGCGACGAGGTGCGAGCCATCAAACTGATGTCGCTCACCGAGCCGTTGCGGCCGAGCGTGATGTAGAAGAGCGTGGTGGCGATTCCGCCGGCGAGGATTCCTCGCTCCATCGCGTTCCCGCAACCGTGTCCGATGTCCAGGATGCCTTCGTTGACCAGCGCCTGGGTCGTGAGGCCCGCCGCGGAAAAAAGGAACTGCTTGTGGGGGTGCTTGTTGCTGTCCATTCCCGAGTAGACCGTCGGCCGGCCTTTGTCGAAGGCGACGTACGGGTGAGCGCCTACGGCGATCGACGTCAGGATGTGGGCGGTCTCGTGCGCCAGAATGCTAGCCCCGAAACCGACCGCGAAACGGCGCCAGTAATTGCCCGCAGGCGCGGACCGATCCCCTGACGTTCCCTGTTGTGCGAGTGCACTGGTAGGCGAGCCAAAATGAAGGATCGCGGCCGCCAGGGCGACCAGGAGAAGGCGAGAGAGACCCGAAATTGCTATCTTCTTCGCCGAACATCCTGCTCGGAGCAACTCACTGATGGCGGCTGAACGGTTATCTGACATCGCGATTCAGCGAGAGTTGGGGACGCTTCCCGGTTGGAGCCGCCGGGGAGATGTGATCACCAAGACTTTTCAATTCCGGAATTTTCTCACCGGAATCGACTTCGTGGCTGCAGTGGCGAGGGCGGCAGAAACGGCCGACCACCACCCCGACATCGATATCCGCTACACAAAGATCGTCTGCACCCTGAGCACTCACTCAGCGGGTGGGATCACGCAGAAGGATCTCGATATGGCCAGGCAGATCGATAAGGTGCAGGATCAATAAGGCCTTAGTTCCGCCGGTTCCCCGTGATTCTTAGTATCGCCATGAACATGTTGAGCAGATCGAGGTAGATCTGCACCGCCGCGCCGACGTATTCGTCCGGCCCGTAGAAATTGCGCAGGCGCCAGGTGTCGAACACCAGCAGGCCGCTGAAGATCAGCACCGTCACTGACGCGAGCCAGATGTTGGCGGTGCCGTTTCCAATGAAGTAGTTGAGAAAGGTGGTGAGGATCAGGACCCAGAGTCCGACGATGAGGAAGCTTCCCCACGCGCTGAAGTCCCGGCGGCTCACGAACGCGTACAGCGTGAGAATCCCGAACGCGCCGAGGGTGAGGACCGCCGCCTGGGGGATCAGGCCGGGCTGCTGCTTCCCATAAAAAAAGAGCGCCGGCGAGATGATCACGCCCATCACGAAGTTGAACAGCAGGACCAGGCCGATGTTCATCGGGAACTCGGCCTTCTTTCGCGTCGCCAGGAGAAGCGGCGCCAGCGAACAGAAGAAAGCGATGAACGGATGCTGAGCGACGGCCAACATCAGGTTGGGCTGGGACAGGCCGAACGAGGCTCCGACCATGGTCACCAGGACACTGACCAGCACCAGCGTATAAGTACGGCGAACGAGTGTCGCTCTCTCTTCTCCGGTCCGGACAAGCGTTCCCGTTTGATATGACACACCCATTTTGACTAGCTCCTAAAAGGATCGAACGTGCGAAATATATTACCCCGTACTTTTCGTGGTGATTCGGTCCAGAAGCGCCGGCAGCTCCTTGATGTCATCGAGAAAGTAAGTCGGACCATAGGACTCCAGCTGATCGCGGCGGAACGGGCCCCAGAGAGCTGCAATTGTAATCACGCCCGCATCGTTGCCGGATATTATGTCGTGGGGTGAATCGCCGACGAAAACGGCCTCGCCGGGCTCGTAGCCGAGCTTCTCGAGCGCAGCGCGCACGGGATAGGGATCAGGCTTGTGGATGTGCACCGAGTCGTAACCGATCGCGACCTCGATGTAGTCGTCCGCACCGATGAACTTGAGGCCTCGCTCCATCATCATGTTCCCCTTGCTCGTCACCACACCCATCGGGTGGCCGCGCTGGTAGAGAAGAGCGAGCGAGTCGATGACCCCCTCGTAGTGAGCCATCAGGCGGTCGTGGTTCTCCAGCTGGAAGGTGCGATAGCGATTCACCAGCCGCTCGCGGTCCTCGTCGGATTCGACGTACGGCGTGAGCTGCTTCGGGAGCGGCGTCCCCAGTCCTTCGATCCACTCCGCGTCGCTCGGCTGCCGCGGCCTTCCCTGGAAGGTGTGTCTCATCGACGCGAGGAGAAGCGCGATGGAATCGACCAGTGTCCCGTCGAGATCGAACAAAACCGCGTAAGGGCGCGATTCAGACATACGCGAAACTAATCGCTCCCGGTGAGGCGTTGTAATGGGTGATTGCGAGACAACGCGGGCATCCGAGCGTTGTAATGGGGATATCCCGGCGCGATATTAGAAGGACCATGCCCCCTCCCGCCGCGATGCGCACCAGCTTCAACAAGTTGTTCGACGAGATTGGAACCGTCGATCAAGTCGGCATCGAAGAGCGCGTGGCCAAGTTCACGACGCGAAGCATCAAGAAGAGCTCCAAGCTGTGGGGACTCAAGACAGCAGTGTCGATGGTCGATCTGACGACGCTCGAGGGAAAGGATACACCCGGCAAGGTGGCGTCGCTGTGCCAGAAGGCTCGACGGCCCAGCTTCGACCCCGATGTTCCTCCGGTGGCCGCAGTCTGCATTTATCCCTTTCTCGTCAAGTACGCCGCGCGGTGGCTGGCCGACACGGCGATCAAGGTGGCGTCGGTTGCGACAGCGTTCCCGTCGGGGCAGAGCCCGTTGTCCTTGCGGCTGGAAGAAGTGAAGATCGCCGTGTCGGACGGAGCGGACGAAATCGACATGGTCATCAATCGCGGACTCTTCCTGGCTGGCGAGTTCAACGCCGTGCAGGATGAGATCAGCGCCGTGGTGGAGGCGTCGGGCGATGCCCAGCTCAAGGTGATTCTCGAAGTGAGCGAGCTCGACACCTACGACAACGTTCGCGCGGCTTCGTTCCTGGCGATGCAGGTGATTCGTCCCGGAGATTTCATCAAGACCAGCACCGGCAAGGCCTCCGGAAGCGCAACCCTGGCCAATACCCAGGTGATGATCGAAGCGATTCGTGATTTCTATCTCGCGACGGGTATCGCGATAGGGATGAAGCCCGCCGGTGGAATCAGGAACGCCAAGCAGGCGCTTCATTATCTCGTCGCCGTCAAGGAAACGCTCGGCGATGCGTGGCTCAACTCATCGCGCTATCGCTTCGGCGCCAGCTCGCTGCTCAACGATCTGCTAAGGCAGATCGAAAAAGAAAAGACGGGCGCATATCAGGCGCCTTACTACTTCACAGAGGCGGCGGAGAGCTACTGACATGACAACTCCCAGAGCTATTGCGCGCCCCGCGGCGAGAACAAGCTCGGTGCCGCAACTCATATTCGGCGATCTGTGGGAGTACGATCCAGCGCCGGAGACGGCCGATCCAAAACTAAAATCGAAGTACGACCTCTTTATCGGTGGCAAGTTCGTCGCGCCCAGATCGGGCAAGTACTTCGAGTCGATCAACCCCGCCACCGAAGAAGCGTTGGCGGAGATCGCGTTGGCGAACCAGGCCGACGTCGATGCAGCGTACCAGGCAGCGCAGAGGGCCTTCGCTCCTTGGAGCAAGCTACCGGGTGCTGAGCGCGGGAAATACCTCTACCGGATTGCGCGACTCATTCAGGATCGCGCCCGTGAGTTCGCGGTCGCCGAGTCAATGGATGGCGGCAAGCCAATCAAGGAGTCGCGCGATTTCGATGTCCCGATGACGGCCGCGCATTTCTTCTATCACGCCGGCTGGGCCGACAAACTCGAGTACGCAGTACCCGGCGCCACGGTCGTTCCGCTGGGCGTAGTCGGTCAGGTGATCCCATGGAATTTTCCCTTGCTCATGCTGGCATGGAAGATCGCTCCAGCGCTGGCGATGGGAAACACGGTAGTGCTGAAGCCGGCGGAGACGACTTCCGTCACGGCGATGAAATTCGCGGAGCTCTTGCTCGAGGCGGAGCTGCCGGCCGGAGTGGTCAACATCGTTTGCGGTGCGGGGGAGACCGGAGCGGCAGTGGTCGCACATCCGACACCTGCCAAGATTGCGTTCACGGGGTCGACCGAAGTCGGCAAGATCATCATGCGGCAGCTGGCGGGCACCGACAAGAAATTGACGCTGGAGCTGGGCGGAAAGGCGGCCAACATCGTGTTCGATGACTCTCCGGTCGATCAGGCCGTCGAAGGCGTGGTCAATGGGATCTTCTTCAACCAGGGCCACGTGTGCTGCGCGGGAAGCAGGCTTCTCGTCCAGGAATCGATCGCCGAGATGTTCGTCTCGAAGCTCAAGAACCGGATCGACGTGCTTCGCGTCGGAAATCCGCTCGACAAGAACACCGACGTGGGCGCGATCAACTCCAAGGCCCAGCTCGACCGGATTTGCGAGCTGGTCGATTCCGGTGTGACGGCCGGCGCGGAGATGTATCAGTCGGCGGTGTGTCAGTTGCCGACGAAGGGCTATTACTACAAGCCGACGGTTTTCACCGGCGTAACGCAGAGCCATCGGATTGCGAAGGAGGAAATCTTCGGACCGGTTTTGAGCGTTCTCACTTTCCGCACGCTCGACGAAGCCGTGGAAAAGGCGAACAACACGATGTACGGACTCTCGGCCGGCGTCTGGACCGATAAGGGCTCGCGGATCCTCAAGATGAGTACTCTGCTCAAGGCGGGCGTCGTGTGGGCGAACACCTTCAACAAGTTCGATCCGTCATCTCCCTTTGGCGGCTACAAGGAATCCGGATTCGGGCGCGAAGGCGGCCGCCAGGGGCTCATGGATTATGGGAAGGTCGTATAATGCCGCGCATCCCCGTCACCAAGACGCCCAAGGTTTACGTCGGCGGTCAGTTCATCCGCTCCGAGAGCGGCCGGGTTTTTCCGATCCAGAAAAAAACGGGGCCCGCCGGAGCGCTGTTGGGCAACATTCCCCAGTGCACGCGCAAGGATCTCCGCAATGCGGTAGAAGCCGCGGCCAAAGCGGGGCCGGACTGGGCGCAGCGGACACCGTACAATCGCGGTCAGATTCTTTACCGCCTTGGCGAGATGCTCGAGTCGAGGAGCGCCGAGATGGCGGACGCTCTCGTGATCTCGGGTGCGGCGACCAGGGCTGCGGCGGCAAAGGAGGTCGTCGCTGCGGTCGATCGTCTCATCTACTACGCCGGCTGGTCGGACAAGTATGAGCAGGTGCTCGGCAACACCAATCCCGTCGCCGGCCCGTTCTTCAACTTCACGGTGGCGGAGCCAATGGGAATCGTCGGGATAATCGCTGACGATGCATTTCCGCTGCTCGGATTTCTCAGTCAGATCGCGCCGGTGATCGTTTCCGGCAACGTCTGCGTCTGTCTGGCGTCGCAGGAATTTCCATATCCGGCAATCGTGCTGGGCGAGCTGCTGGCGGTTTCAGATCTGCCGGGCGGCGTCGTGAACATTCTTACCGGCTTCAGGAAGGAGCTGGTTCCCACCTTTGCGACGCACACCCACATTCGCGGCGTCAGCGCCGTCGTCAGCCAGGAAGAAAAGAAGCAGCTCCAGCTCGGCGCGGCTGAGAGCATCAAGAGGGTCCGCGCGCGGAAGCGTGACGACGAGATCGACTGGACCGGCGAGAAGGCGCAGAGCGTCTATGAGATCCGCGACTTCATCGAGTTCAAGACGACCTGGCACCCGATCGGCGCTTGACCCCCAATCAATTCGGCTGATGGCTTGTTTCACGTACGCCAGTCGCACAATCAGGCAGTGAACGCGATCGAGATGCGCGGCCTGCGCAAGGTCTATAAGGGATCGGGCAAGACGAAGCGCAGGCGACCTGCTCCTGCCGCCGGGTTTGGTGGCTGGCCGAGCGGAGCGCCCACGCCGCCCAACGACGTGATCGCGCTCGATTCACTCGATCTGGACATTGGCGCCGGAGAGTTCTTCGGTCTGCTCGGTCCGAATGGCGCGGGTAAAACCACAGTGATCGGCATTCTCACCACCCGAATTCTTCCAACCGCGGGCAAGGCCATCGTCGCCGGCGCTGATGTGGTGGAAGATTCTGTGCGAGTGCGGCAGACCATCGGCGTCGTTCCACAGCGTCCCAACGCCGATCTCAGTCTCAACGTGCTGGAGAACCTTCAATTCCACGCGGCGTATTTCGGGATACCGTTCGACGTCGCGACCAAGCGCGCGTACGAGTTGCTCGACCGTCTCGGGCTCTCCGACAAGCCGGGGGCGAAGATGGCGGAGCTCTCCGGCGGGCAACAGCAGCGGCTGATGATCGTGCGTGCTTTGATGCACGAGCCCGACATCATTTTCCTCGACGAGCCGACGGTGGGGCTGGATCCCCAGGCACGACTCGACTTGTGGGAGATCCTGCGCGACCTGCACAATCGTGGGCGCACGATCGTGATGACGACCCACTACATGGATGAAGCGGACCGTCTGTGCGACCGGCTTGCGATCATAGATCGCGGCAAGCTCCTGGCGCTGGACAGTCCGCGCACGCTCAAGGCGAGGGCGCCGGGTGGAACGCTGATCGAGCTCGTGCTCGATGGCGACGCGATGCCGGCAGCCGAGATCGCGGAGAGCATCAACGGCGTCAGTCGAGTCGAAGCGAGCGACGGAGTGTTGCGAGTCCACAGCAGCCGCGGCGGCGAGCTGCTGCCGGCGCTGATCGACGCGGCCGAAACGGCGGGACGCGCGGTAAAGGACATCCACCTGCTTCCCCCCAGCCTCGAAACCCTGTTCGTGTCGCTGACCGGGAGAAAGCTCGGGTGACGACGGCACTGATGGGTGCTTCGCGCGCGGATGTGCGGGCGTCGTCGATATTTGCCGCGCTTCTGAGGCGCGACATGCGCGTCGCCCGGCGTGAGCTCCCGTTCTTCCTGCTGCGGACGACAATGCAGCCGCTCATGTTCGTGATCGTGTTCGGATATCTGTTGCCAAAAATGGGATTCATGGGCCGCGGCTACACAACGGCGCTCCTGCCCGGGGTGCTCGCCATCAGCCTCACCTTTTCGAGCATCCAATCGGTGGCGCTGCCAATGGTTCAGGACTTCGGCTGGACGAAGGAGATCGAGGATCGGCTGCTCGCTCCATTGCCGATCTGGCTGGTGGCAGCGGAGAAGATCGTCGCCGGGGTGCTGCAGGGAATAGTGTCAGCTCTCTTCGTTCTTCCCGTAGCGCGGCTGATCATGGGACCGATTCCCAATCTCAGCTTCGGGCACTTCGGTGACGTGCTGCTCATCACCGTGCTCGGCGCCGCCGCGTTTTCTTCCCTCGGACTCTTTCTCGGAACCGCGATCCAGCCCCAGCAGATCGGGCTGATGTTCGGTGTGATTCTGGCTCCGATGATTTTCTTCGGCTGCGCTTACTATCCGTGGCAGGGGTTGAGCACGGTGCCGGTGATGAAGTACGCGGTGCTGGTCAATCCGCTGGTCTACGTCGCGGAGGGAATGAGGGCGGCGCTCACTCCTTCGGCACCGCACATGTCGCTAGGCATCGTGATAGCGGCCCTCATCCTCATCACGGCGATCTTTTGGACCCTGGGGATGAGGTCGTTCATGAAGCGGGCGGTCGGCTAGCTCGGGAGCGGGCCCAAAGTCAGCGAGATCGATCTCTTTCGGGGGTGCAAGATCGGCCAGCTCCATCCGGGGCGCGCGAGGGAGCGAAAGAGTAAACGTCGAGCCTTTGCCGAGTACGCTTTCGACGGTGACCTCTCCGCCCATGGCGTGAGCCAGATCCTGGCTGATCGCCAGGCCAAGCCCCACTCCCTGCACGGGCTGATTGAGGCGGCGGTCGACCTGGACAAACGGGTCGAAGATCCTGTCGATCTTCTCCGGTGCGATGCCCGGTCCCGTATCACCGACATGGATCTCAACGCAGTCACCGCTCATCTTACTGGAGAGCGTGATGGTGCCCCCGGTATCGGTGAACTTCACGGCGTTACTCAACAGGTTGAGCACG
This sequence comes from Gemmatimonadota bacterium, assembly GCA_030774675.1. Lineage (GTDB taxonomy): Bacteria > Gemmatimonadota > Gemmatimonadetes > Gemmatimonadales > Gemmatimonadaceae > UBA4720. Next base: position 7,915 of record JALYKQ010000296.1, read on the forward strand.
ATCTGCTGCATCTTCTCGGGATCCGCGAGCACCGCGGCCGCCTTGCCAGCGCCATTGAACGAATACTTGAGACCCTTCTGCAGAATCTGCGGGGCAATCATCGATTCCGTATCACGGAGCGCTTCGTCGACCGGCACAGCGGTGAGGTGGTATTCCGACTGGCCAGCGTCGATCTTGGCGAAGTTGAGCACATCGTTGATCAGCGTCAGCAAGTGCTGCTGGCTGCGCCGGATGCGCGCGATGTCCTGCGCCTGGTCGGCGTTGAGGGGGCCGCGCACACCCATCGCCAATAGCTCGGCGTAGCCACCGATTGCGTTCAGCGGAGTCCGGAGCTCGTGGCTCATGCTGGCGAGAAACTCCGACTTCGCCTGGCTCGCGGCCCACGCTTCCTGCTCCGCTTTCTTCCGTTCTTCAATGTCGACTGCAATCCCCAGCCAGGCGTTGACCCTGCCGAATTCATCTCGACCGGGGCGACCCCTCGCCAGGAACCAGCAGTAGGCTCCGTCCTTTCGTTTCAATCGCAGCTCGACCTCGTAGTCCCGGCCTTCCTCCACAGCGGCTCTCCAGCTGCTGACTACCTGCTCCCGATCCTCGGGATGAATTGCGTTGGTCCACTCGTAACCGAGTGTTTCTTTCTCGGAGAGACCGGTGTATTCGTACCAGTATGGATTGCAGTAGGTGATGCATCCATCGGCGCGCCCAAACCACACGACCTGCGGTGATAGCTCGAGCAGATTATCGAATCTGGTCCGGGTTGTCGCGGTCCAGTGCTCGAACCGTGTGGCCGCGAAGGCGACGATGAGGAGCGCGACGCTGGTGATCGCGACTACCAATCCGAGCTCGTGGGTGCCAAGGACGAGGTTGTCGGTTGGTCTCCAGCGCGCCGAGCCCCCCGTAAAATGCGAGGCCGCAATTCCAGTGTAATGCATGCCGGCGACGGCGAAGCCCATGAGCAGCGATGCTGCCATTTTCTTGAGCCACGCTCGCGGCGCGGATCCTGTCTCGATCAGATTCCGTGTCAGAGCGAGAGCCGCGAAGGAGACGATGATCGCAACTCCGACAGATGCCGCCACCATTAGCGGATCGTAGTTGACCGTGGCGCTCGTCTGTATCCCCGCCATGCCGGTGTAATGCATACTGGCGATCGCGAGTCCCATGAAAATGCTGGCGAGACCCACCAGCCATGAGTTGACCGTGCCGCGATTGAAAATGACAAAGGCGATAGCGCAACCGCCTACGGCCGCGATGATCGAGACTCCGATGAGCAGAGCGTCGTACCAGACGGGCACGGGAAGACGGAGTGCGATCATGCCGACGAAATGCATGCTCCAGATCCCGAGTCCCAACGCCAATGCGCCGACGCAGCTCCAGAGAATGCGGCGGCGGCCCCCGGTAACGCGGACACGCTGCGCGATCTCGATGGCTACGTAGGCGCCGATCGTGGCGACTACAACGGACAGAATGACGAGTGGGAAGTTGTAGGACTTTTCGATCATACTCGACGATTCGATCGCTGAAAGTGTGAGCCGCCATCAAGCGCGGAGGCGTTTCGTCGTGCGGGTTTCGATATAAGTGGCAAGATGTAAGCCGGTTTTCGAAGTTTTTCTGCGGGTCGTAAGTTATTGGCCTCATTGCGCTTAAGCAGGTATTGTTTGCACAAACAGTGGAACGAGCCCGACATGGCCGGTTTTCGGAGAACATCGATGACGACACAAAAATGGATGCTGGGTCTTCTCGTCTGGGTCTGTCTCGCTCTCCCCACCGAGTCAAGCGCACAGGTCAAAGTTCGCGCGCGAGACCTCGGCGTTCCGTTCGATGGGGCACCCGGACCCCTCAACGCGATAACAGATGTGGCGGGCGTCGAAGTCGGTCAGGTGACGTTGATCTCCGGAGAAGGAAAGCTCGTAGTCGGTAAAGGACCGGTGCGCACCGGAGTCACCACGATACTTCCGCGCGGACGAGTCTCGACCGATCCCGTGTTTGCCGGCTGGTTTGCTCTCAACGGGAATGGTGAGATGACCGGAACGACGTGGGTTGAGGAATCCGGATTTCTCGAGGGGCCTGTGAGCATCACCAACACCCATAGCGTTGGGGTCGTGCGCGATGCTGTAATCGATTGGATGATTCGACGTCCAAGCGCGCAGCCGTGGGCACTTCCTGTCGTGGCCGAGACCTACGACGGCTTGCTCAACGACGTAAATGGCTTCCATGTAAAGCGCGAGCACATAATCTGGGCCTTGGACGGAGCTGTGAGCGGGCCGGTGGCCGAGGGTGCCGTAGGGGGCGGCACGGGCATGGTGTGTTTTGGTTTCAAGGGCGGAATCGGGACGTCATCCCGCAAGCTCAGCGCGCAGAATGGAGGCTACACCGTGGGAGTGCTGGTGCAGTGCAACGCGGGACGGAGGAGCGAGCTGAGGATTGCGGGTGTCCCGGTGGGGCGAGAGATAGCCGATCTGACTCCATGCCAATCCATGCCGGGTACAGCGACGGGTTTTGCGCGCGGGATGAGGCCGTGTGACGCCAGCGCGACAGGGCAGCTCGACGAGGGTCGTGAAGGGGCGGGATCGATCATCGTGGTCGTCGCGACCGATGCGCCGCTCGTAGCCAACCAACTGCGACGTCTCGCGGTGCGAGCCGCATTGGGAGTCGGCGTGGCGGGAGGAAAGGGTGAGAACTCGTCCGGAGATCTGATGATCGCATTCTCGACTGCCAATCCGCGCGCGGCGCAGGACACCGGACGAGTGCATTTGGAGATGGTACCCAACGCCCAGATGAACCCGCTTTTCTATGGGACGGTGCAAGCCACCGAGGAAGCGATAGCAAACGCAATGGTTGCGGCGCAGACGATGACCGGAGCGAATGGCGTGCGGGTGTACGGACTTCCGCACGACAGGCTTCGCGCTGCACTGAAGAAGTACAACCGCCTCAACGACAGCCCGCCGAGGTAGAGGCGGGACTTCCGAGGCCTTGCGCCGATATATCGTCAGTTATAACTTCTGCCTGAAAGATATATCGCCAGTAGTATCGAAGGCGCCGACTGACGCCTCACTGGCTCGATAAAGTCCAATTTGGAGGAGTACTGCGATGCATGGGGGAAACTGCGGACCACGGTTCGCCTGGGCGTTCGGGATGCGGCCGGAGAACTTCGGATTTGACCCTGGCTCTTTTTGGGCCGGTCGCGGCAAGTCGCGCGGCGGGCCGTTCGGTGGCGGTCGGATGTTCGACCAGGGCCATCTCAAGTTCGTGATTCTGCGTCTTCTCGACGAAAAGCCCCGCCACGGTTACGAGATAATCAAGGAGATAGAGGAGCGCTTCGGCGGAATGTATTCACCGAGCCCGGGGACCGTTTACCCCACCTTGACCATGCTCGAAGATCTTGGCTACGCGCGGGCGAGGCCGGAGGAGAGCGGCAAGAAGATCTATGAGATCACCGAAGAAGGAAGGAAGCACCTCGCTGAAAACCAGCCGCTCATCGACGACATCTTCTCCCGCATCGCGGACTTCGCTCAGAACATATTCGGAGAGCCGATGATGGAGGTGCACCGTGGCTTCAAGAACGTCGGTCGCGCGGTCTATGCGTCGTCCAAGAGCTCGTCGAGATCCGCGGAGCAGATCAGGAAGATCAAGGAGATCCTCGACCGGGCGGCGAGCGACATCGAAGGGGTGTAGGATTCTCCCGCTTTCAGGGAGTCTCGCAGAGCAAGAGCAGGGCATGGATCGTCAGCTTCGCGGGATGCGCATCTCGTTTGGTGTCGAGGTGCGCCGACTGCAACCTCACCAAGGCGTCCAGCCACTCGTGGTCAGGCAGCGTCGAATGCGCAAGCAGGTCGAGCTCGGCCTCCAATGAGGCACCATGGTGGCTGGTCGCTACGCGTCTGGCGCGAGCGGCGATCCCCGATCGTGAGATACGCACCTGTGGGAGCGCATTCTCGATCGCTGCGTCGATCCGAGCGAGCAACCGCTTTCGCGGAGGTGACTGCGAGCCCTCGACACCGGCTGCCGTCGAGGCTAGATGCCGCTCGAACCAGGCATGGACCTGTTCGATACTTCTCTCATATTCTCCCGGATCGGTTTTCAGCTCGTCCCCGTCGCAGAGCAGACACGCGGCGATCTGGGAGTCGAGACAGGCTGACACGGCTCCCGAGAGAGCGGTGAGCAGCACGGGTTCGTTGCCAACGGACGCCGCGGCGACGAACCCCGCACAGGGTGCTGGGACCGACGTTACGTAAGTATCGACCGGCTCCGTAGGAGCAGCCAGGGATTGCAAAGCGATTCCTGCCCGACGCCAGCCCTCTAGAATTCGGCGCAGTCGCTCGGCCTTCGCAGGAACGCTATCGGGCACGACTACCTGTGACTCGGCCTCGCCTTCACCCGCAAATGGAGCCTCGGCGCTCGACCCGATCGCACGTTTGGCTGCGTCCCACTTCCGCCGCACGAGCAGCTCATTCCTGAGCAGTGCGGCCGCACTTGCTGGCGGGTGGAGCAGATACACGTGCACATATCGATGAAGCGAGCCCATCCGCGCCACGCGCCCAGCACGCTGCTCCAGGCGAGCCGCCGTCCAAGGCACGTCGAGGTGGACCACCACATCTGCATCTTGAAGATTCACTCCTTCGCTCAACAGGTCCGTCGTAAGCAGCAGATCGATGCGCTCAGCGGCTGGCGGCGGCTGTGCGCGGAGCGCCAGCGGCGCGAACCGGGCGAGCGTCTCGTCGCGCGTGAGCTTCCCTCCGGCGACGAGTCCACCGCGAGCAGCCAGCATCGCCACTCTACCGGTGGGTGCCAGCAGGCGGTAGAGCACTGACACAGTCTCCGCATATTGAGCGAACGCGACGATTTTGGCGTCGGGATGCTCATGTTGGATCTCGACGAGAATCCTGGCGCGCTCGGCGTCGAGAGACGAACCTGCGCGATGCAGGCCGTGAAAGTCCTGCAAGGCGGCGGAATGCGACCGTACGCAGCCGAGCAGAGCAGCAGCGTCTTTCACGGGCGACGACAGCAATTCGGCAAATCCAAGCTGCAGAGCGCCGTCGCCATAGGTCCAGCTCTCCAACTCTCGCGCCGTCGGGTAGTTGCCGGATTCGAGCGAGGCGGCGAGCGCTGCGGCCCTCGCAATACGCTTGCGCACCGCCTGGTGGAGCGCGGCCTCGCTCGACGCCCACTGATGGACCAGTCCGCGCCCGATGAGGGCGCCACCGAGACCCCCATCCCGAGCGGGAAGCGGCGCGGGAAGATTCATCAGCTCGTGCACGATGTTCGGATTGTCCGAGACGTATCGATGCGAGGTGGGAATGATCGCTGGAATCGCAATCCCATCCACGACGTCGCAGTGCTCGCGTCTCAGAACACAGTGGGCCAGCTCGTCTGTCGTCAACGTTCGCGCGCGCGAGCCGAGAAAGAGCGAAAGCTGAGCCAACAACTCCGCGCCGCGGTTGTGTAGCGGTGTTGCCGTCAAAAGGATAACTCGGGCGTCGCGCGCCAGGATTGCGAGCCGCTGGTAACGGCGGGTTGCGGGATTTCTGACGTGATGCGCCTCGTCGACAATGACGAGATCATACTGCGCCCGCGAGTCGCGCTGCGAGCTTGCGCGGCTGAGCCGCTCGAAGCTGAGGAAATCCGCGATCGTCTCGGTCGCTGCCAGCGCCTCTCTCCACATTGAGGCAAGCGCGGCGGGCGCTACGATCAGGCTCTGCGAAAACCGTCGAGCGATCGCCGTCGCGACGAAAGTCTTGCCCATTCCGACATCGTCGCAAAGGAGAACCCCGCCAAACTCTTCGAGCGCCGCCTGCGCTCTGGCCACCGCCGACTGTTGGTGCGGCTTCAAAGTGATTCCGCCAAGACGCGCGCACGTTTGATCTTCCCCGAGAAGAACCTGTGCAATTCGGGCGCGAACTTTCGATGCTGATTCTAGCCGCAGGGCACCATCCATGAGAGCAATGCCTCGATATCGTCGAGCTTTAATCCGTACGCGCCTAACGCGGCGTTCAACAGCTCGTCCTGTGTGGGGACTTCGCCGAGCATTGCGCGACGCCCCAGTGCGGCGAGCTGTTCTCGGGCGCCGCTCCAATCCTCCGGTACGGGTAGGAGCGACATCGTCCACCCCAGATATCGCCGATACCCGCCGCGAGCGGGCTCGGCAATAGTGTTGAGCCACGCGGCTACGAGCGGACCGTTGAGCAGTGCAGCCAGTGCATATGCATCCGTGAGAGTCGGACAGCTGGCGACATAGCAGCTGTTGAGCGCGACGACCGGATTACCCGTATCGACCGGAATTGCGCGTGGAGCAAGACCGAAATCTGCCCAGATTACGCGCGGAGCATCCGCCGACGCGCTCTCCGTGCGGAACAGAGTCCACCACGGCAGCTTGCTGTGAAGATCAGCGCGGGCGTGAAGCTTGTCGTGAAATGACGACAGCCAACCACGCGCACGTGGGGGCAACGCCCCGCGCGGCCGATTGTCCTCGCAATGGGGCCAGATCAGGTGCTCTCGCCGCCCCGTGATGTTCCACGCAGCGAGGGTTTCTCCACGGACGAGAGGGCGCAGCAGCTCGCTTTCGATTTCCGCGACGCGTCCTCCAGCCGATATACGTGCGAACTCGCCATGGAGCTCTTCGACTCGCACTACAAAGGCGTCGTTGCAGCCGGTCTTGACGCCGAGAAGCGGCCGTCCGAAGTGGGTGTGCGCGAGTGGAATGCCCGCGCGGCGAAGACGATCGAACGCTTCTCGAGCCGCACGAGGAACGAGTACCCAGGGACTACCGGGCGTCTCGTCGAACGGAAGTGAACCGGGATCGCATCTCCACCTCACCACATGATCACGGAGCCTGACAACTGCTTCGAGAGAGGGTGACGCATCGTTCGGGGTTTGCGACTTCCTGCGACAGATCAAGAGCGAGGGGTAAACAGCTGCGTCGAACGACGAATACGATTCAGAGAAATCGTGGAGGGCCACGAGATCCGTTCGCTCCAGCAACAGGTGCCGAACTCCGCCCCCGGCGAGCGAGCGCCACAACTTCGATGGAACCAACAGCGCGATCGATGCGCCAGGAGCCGACAATCCACAGGAGCGCTCGACGAAGAGGGCCGCCATGTCTACCTGCGCGCCAAATCCACGACTCGCGCCCGCGAAAGATGACCCCGACTCCCACGCCGCGTTGCGGTATACCACGAAGTCCTGTCTTAGTCGTTCCTTCGAGGATTCGGCGATCTTGTGAACGCGAACCCACGGCGGATTTCCAATGACCAGATCGAACCCGCCCGTTGCGGCGACGTCGGCGAAATGCGCGGCAAAAGAAAATGGAAGAGCAGCGCCATCGCGAAGCTTTGCCTCTCGACGCGTCGTTTCTCGGATCCTCGAGCGGACATCTGTGAGGTAGCTTTGTGCGTCGCGACCAGGTTGATGCCTATTCCCGAACAGGTCCCTGGCCCGATGAGTGATGAGAAGCTCCTTGCGAATCGCGGTCAGCCGGGCTCTCTCCCGCCGCAGCACATTCACCGCGGCATCGCGCTCTTCCCGATCCATCGCGCGAGCCAACGTTCGTTTCCTCGGCCCCGACGCGCGCATGTAGCGATTGCGGAGGGTCGTCAGCTTTCGTCCGGCTCCAAACCGCACCTTGTTGTCGAATCCGCCGCCGGCGAGGGAGTCACCGACGCGAACGTGTCGGTCGAGGTTTGGCAGTGGGATGACGTGCATGGGATCGGCATCGGCGCTCTCGATCACAATCGAGAGCCAAAGACGGAGCTCGCAGAGCCAGACCGCCATTGGATTCAGGTCCACGCCGAAAATCGAAGTCATCAGCGCGCGTCGCCTGACTTCGCCGATTGGACCCGGTTCGCCGCACTCGACTCTCATAGCCGCAATACGTTCGAGCAGGTGAACCAGAAAGGCGCCCGATCCACATGCCGGATCCAGCACCCGGATGGTCCGAAGCTGGTGCAGCAGCCGACCGTTGTCAGGCGTGGGTAGTGTGAGCCGCTTCTCTGATCGATCCGCAAATGTTGAGTCGAGAGCCCGCTCTACTACTTCTTCCACCAGAGCCTGCGGCGTATAAAACGCGCCGCTCGTCTTGCGCTCATCGGACGCCATCAACGCCTCGAACGCCTTACCGAGCATTTCAGGGTCGATCGATGCCTCGGACCAATCGGTGGAGTCTTCGCGCCCGCTGAAACGGTAGCGCGAGAGCAGAGAGCCATACGCGTTTCCAAACGCCTCGTCCGTGAACACGCAGGCGCGCCGTCGCTTCTCGACATGAGACCGGGCGAACAAGCCACCGTTGAGGAAGGGAATCCGACCGAAGCTGCGTGCCCGAGCCGAGCGAGCCCGCGCAGCTGTGTTGAGTGTGCCGAAGAACAGCGGTTCCAGGACTCTTCTCTGGTATGAGCCACCTTCGGAGATGCAGCGCGAGTACCCGTTGCTGAGAAACCCAAAGTCGCAATTGAGCCAGCCCTTCGTTTCCAGAAAGGCGAGAAAGATCAGCCTCGAGATGTACAGCAGTGCGAGCTCGAGCCGCTCGGCGCGGACTATTCCCCCGCCCAGCGAATCGGCCAGTTCGCCGACAACCGCCCGTAGGCTGCGAAAGAATCTCCTGGTGATTGCCTCTCGGCCGAGGACATCGAGCCAGCGCGCGTGGGTGGTGAGATCTGTGTCGGCAGCGGCGGCTGAAAGTGCGCACAGCGTTTCGGCGTCACTCTCGATCACCCGGTCCTGATTACAAACCAGGGAGACGACGCGAGTACGAGAGTGGTTGGTCGACCAGCATGCGATTGCCAACTCCCGTTTCGGGCTCGCGATCGCGACGACTATCCAAAGAAGCTGTGGGCTGTGCCTCGCAAGGCCGTTTGCAACGGCTGTAATGGACTCGCGGGTCGCTGAGACATCATCGAGGTCGACCGCGAGACCACGGAGCGAGTCGCGCCCTCGGGTTATCAAGGCAGCGCGAGCGTCTGGTGAGAGACCCAGAGCCGTTCGTGCCGTTGAATCGAGCGGGAACGCCGGCTCACCAAAGCCGAGCTCGCGAAGGATCGCCGTTGCTCCTTCAAGCGAGCTTGTGTCCCGAAGCAAAGCGGTAGCACGCTCTATGGATTGCACGCATCGAGCGTAGGTAGCCGACGTCCCGCGACTTACATCGTTCGGTGGCTACGCGACGCGAATCGCTGCTACCACCGCCTTTTCATCGGTGTACGGTAGCGCACGCAAAATCGCGGTGTCTGTGTCCGTCCTTCGCGCCCGCTATGGAAATGCTGCATCGATGTGACTGCGAGACGTACCCCGCAAGTCTACCAATATGCGGCTACTTCGCCGCCTAACTGCCAAACTTCATTCGAAACCCCGTGAATCTTGCCGACAATCTCGCCCAAAGGACTTACCCGAACACGCACCGAATTTCGTGACCGTCGTCACCCGAGAAACCTCACCCCCCTCGGATCGCCGACTGTCGTCCCGGCGCGGCGTACAGCCTCCTTGACCGTGATCGTGCCGGCTTACAACGAAGCAGATTCGATCGCCGACACGATACTCAGTCTTCAGGCGCAGACGATTCAGCCCGAGAAGATCGTCGTTGTCGACGACTGCTCCTCTGATAACACGGCGGCGGTAGCCCGCTCGCTTGGTGTCACCGTCATTCATCCGCCGGTAAATACTGGGTCCAAGGCGGGCGCCCAGAATTTCGCACTGGCTGGAGTCGAGACGAAATTCACGATGGCGATCGATGCCGACACCACTCTGGCTCCTGATGCCATCGAGAAGCTGCTCGGCGCTCTCGACGCGCCGGATGTTGCCGCCGCTTGCGGGTTTGTCGTGCCGCGGAGTGTTCGTACGCTCTGGGAGCGCGGCAGATACATCGAATATCTCTTCGCCTTCAGCTTCTACAAACAGATCCAGGAGTATTACCAAAAGCCCCTCATAGCTTCGGGATGCTTCTCGATCTATAGAACAGACACACTGCTGGCGCATAACGGCTGGGAGACGCGCACGCTGGCCGAAGACATGGATCTGACCTGGTCCTTCTACGAAGCCGGACAGAAGGTGCGCTTCGTGCCCGCTGCGGTCTGCTATCCGATCGAGCCGCAGACCTACCGTTTTATGAGCCGTCAGCTCAAGCGCTGGTCGCATGGCTTCGTGCAGAACGTCCGGCTTCACTGGCGCGGTGTACTTACCGTTCCTTACCTCCGCTCGGCGGTCGCGGTATCGCTCTGGGACGCGACGCTGGCGGCGACGATTTACCTGGTGCTCCTACCGGCTCTCGCCATCTATTTTCGCAGTCCGTGGCTTCTTCTTGGCTACATCATCGACGCACCGGCCCTGATGGTTCCCGTCCTCGCCGGCGCGATTCCGCGGGGGGAGGCCTGGCGCGCCATCGCGAGCATGCCTGCGTTCTTCGTTCTGCGGACGGTGAATGCGGTCTTTTTTCTGCGCGCTGTCCTGTCAGAGATGCTGGGGCGCGGGTTCCACACGTACGAGAAAGGACATTAGCCGATGAATGCGGGATTACCGGGTGCGGGAATCGGTGGGATGTTCTACATGCTGAGCGCGATCGCCATGCCCTTTCACGCCGCCCGACGCACCGTGAGGCGATGGTGGGATCCGCGCCTGCAGGATGAGCCTCCGGTGCAATGGCGGCCAGTGTTGCGGCAGTTCATGATCGCCGTCGGCATCATCGCCGCTCTCTGGCTCACCGGGTGGGCTGTCGGGACCCTCATCGCTGGACATGCGTCGGCGCCGGACGCGACGGGCCCGACCGTTCCAGGCCGTACGATGCCGAATGTCGTCAGGGTCGGGGCGCTCTTCCTTTCCTTTGGCACCGTGTGCGTCGTGCTCCTGGCGGTCCGGCTGGCAGCGTTATTCGCGAATCCAAAGCAGCGCAGAATGGGTACGGCCAGTGTGCTGCTCGGCGCGATGGTGCTGCTGTCGGGGTCAACCGCCCGCGCGCAGCTCACTGAAGTGAGCTCGCAGGGATTGCTGGAGAATCATCTCGTAGTTGCGGAGAGAGCCTACGAAGCGGGCGACACTGCTGTGGCTATCTCTGAATACAAAGCGGTTCTCACTTCAGATCCGAACAACTCGCGGGCGCTCTTTCGTCTGGGCCAGCTATGGCGTCGCGATTCGAAACGCTCGCTACCCATGTTTCGCCGCTATACGTCGGTCGTGCCGCGTGACCCGTGGGGCCATATAGCCTTGGGAGATGAGCTCGCTACCCGAGGCAACTTTTCGGAAGCAATCCGGGAATACGAGGAAGCCGGCCGGCTCGCTCCGGAAGAGCGCGACGTAGCGCTGGGCCGAGCGAGGGTGCTGGCTCGAGCCGGCCGCACCGACGATGCAATCGTCGCGCTGGATAAATGGACAGCGCTCCATCCTGATGACGCTGAAGGGTTGCGCGAGCTCGGTGACCAGCTGAGGCGCGCGGGGCGGAACGGCGAAGCCGCCACGGCCTATGCGATGTCGGCGGAGCACGACGGATCAGCGGGAACGTTGCACCGGCTCGAATCGGCGCGCGCCGCGGAGGCGCCGTCAGTGGAACTGGTTGCGAACGGCGGCGGAGATTCGGATGGCAACCGCACCTATCGCCTGGGTGGACTGGTCAGCGCACCAATCGCGGAGCGCGCTCGGCTGACGGTGAGCGGCGGCAGCAATCGAAGCTCGGGGTTTCTGGATGCGGTCTATTACGACGGGACAATCGGGCTAATGATCCGCCCTCGCTCGGCTTTCCGGGTGGAAGCTGCAGCTGGCGCGGTCCACACCACGAGCAACGCTGGTGTCAGCTCTCCCGACACAGCCGGACTAGTTTCCGGCAACGGTCGCGGAATCGGTCTAGGAGCGCAACCGCCGCCGGGTACAGTTGTCCAGAGCAACGCGTCTGCTGCGCACAATCTCGGGGTCGGATTCGTTCGGGCGTTGTGGAAGCAGCCGGGCACTGCGGCGCTCGTCGATCTTCGTGCCTCACGAGTACTTCTCGATGCGACACCGGTCCTCGTCACCAATCGGGTCGTGCGAAACGAGATTGCTGGCCGGGTAGATCTTCCGGTGACGCGAAGAATTCGGCTGCGAGGCGGCGGCAGGGCCGACAGGTATGACGCAATCGGTGAGACCAACACCCGCACTTTACTTCTTGGCGGCGTCGAGGCTTCGGTCACTGACGCGGCTGCCGTGGCTGCAATTTTCCAGCAGATCGCCTTTGATCACCCTACGACGAGTGGGTATTTCGCGCCTCGGGTTGCGCAATTGGCAGAGCTCGCGACATATGCGGAGCTGGAAAGCGAGAGCGGACGGTTGATCGTGATCGACGCGGGAGCCGGCGGGCAGCGATTCGCCGAATTCGGATCGGGTGTCGGGAAGTGGAAGCCGGAGTTTCGCCTAATGGCACAGCTCAACATCCCCCTCCGGCCCGGAAGCGAGCTCCGTGTCGGAGTCGATACCTACGATTCGCAACTGGCAAGCGAGGCCGCGCCTGCAACCGGATGGCGGTACGCTTCGGGGTGGTTGTCTCTTCGTTTTGCATTGAGGTAGGCGGAGCGGACGCCCTAGGACTCTACCGTCTTCTTCTCCGAGAGCAGCCGGGTCGTGAATCGTTGCCCTTCACTGATGCGCTCGATCTCGATGGCGGTTGCTTCGACGATTTGCTCGATGCGCTCTATACGCGCCCGGAATTGAGGATCGCTGCTTCCAGCGAACGTCTCTCTCTGAGCTCTGCTCTTTCCAAAAAAATAGGCGCCCGCAAACGCACCCGCGAGGACACCGATGCCCGCGAGGAGCCCGGTAAGCGCGATGATCACCCCAAGGTCACCGGCTGGTCCCATTTGGCTCTCCTATGCGATTGGTTGGAGGGATTAGTAGGCCGTACGGAGGCATCCACGCCTGAGTTCCAGACGCACGGCTCTCTGGTCACTGAGAGACGTAAGTCCGCCCCTTCCAGTTGACGCGCCGTCCGCGGATAACCGCGGTGAGAAAGATGTAGAGGAGCACCAGCGCACCCAGCGGATACGCCAGCGCGTAGAGCGGGTTCTCCCGGATGGTGACGTAGACTACGATCCACCACACCAGCGAAGCTACGCACGAAATCGCAGCCCACAGGAGGAGAGTGCTCCCCGTTTTCACTCCGGCCACCGCCAGTACCAGCGCCAGCGGAGGGAGCAGCTGCAGAACCGGCGGCATCAGTAGAAGGAGCGGAAAGAAGGTCCGGCCAATTCGCCCGAACGGCACTGAATCGAGACCGCCAGCAAATACGTTCTTCCGCCAGCCGTTAACGATCTCGCGCAGCGAAGCGTACATCCGCATCGATAGCTGGTTCACGCCGAGCATCAGCACTACTCTCTTTCCGGCGGCGAAGGATCTTTTCGCGAGCATCAGATCTTCCGCCACGGAGGTGCGTACGCTGGCGTGGCCGCCAATCTGGTTGTAGCTGTCTCGTGAAAAGAAGATGCACGCCCCGCCCGCGATCTTGTCGCTGACTCGCGTCGACCGGGTCACCGATTCGGTGCCGCCGTAACGCATTGAGAGGATCGTGAAGATCTGCGGCTGGATCACGCGCTCCCAGAATCCGCCAAGCTCCTGGCGACCGGCCACGGAGAAGAGCTGGGCCTCGGTGCGGCGCATGGCGTTGATCGAACGCGTCACCAGATCCGCGCCATGAACGGTGTCGGCGTCGGTGAATTGCAGCACGCTGCCGCGCGCGACTTTCGCTCCAGCCGTGCACGCCCACTGCTTGCCGAACCAGCCCTCCGGCAGGGGCGGGCACGTTACGACCCGCGCGCGCCGGTCACTCTTTGATGCTGCGCGCGCAATCTCCGCGGTACCATCCGTCGAGCTGTCGTCCACGACGATGAGCTCGAGATTCGGATACGTTGTCGCAAGAATCGACGACACGCAGCGTGCAATGTTGTGCGCTTCGTTGCGGGCGGGAACGATCACCGAGACGAGTGGCGGATCCGCGAGAGGGATATCGCTCTCGCCATCCAGCGAGCGAGAGTTGCGCAGGCGGAAGTAAGTCACAAGCGGTGGAATGATCCACGGCAATGACCAGAGGACGGCGGCGAGATAGTGCATCAATAAAAAAAAAGGGGCGTCGCACAACCGCGACGCCCCGTAAATAGGGAAGAGTTAACGGCCGCCGCCCCCACCGCCTCCGGGCTTGCCACCACCACCGCCTCCTCCTCCCATGCCGCCGCCGCTACCGGAGGATCCGCCGCCACCACCGGAGGATCCGCCGCCACCGGGGCGACCGCCGCCTCCTCCTCCTCCTTGACCGCCACCACCTTGTCCACCGCCTGGTGGCCGCCCACCACCCCCACCGCCGCCGCCCTGGCCTCCCCC
>JALYKQ010000297.1 GCA_030774675.1 Gemmatimonadota bacterium
ATCCGGTAGTGCGCCCCCCTTGAGAGCGAGGTGCCAGCGCTTTTGTGTGCGATCGATCTTCAGCTCGTAATCTCCGGGAACGAAGCGGTCCGCAATCGCAAAGTGGGAGAACATCCAGAAGTCATCACTGTTACGGGGCTTGACGTAAAGCGCGAGCTTCCGGACCACTGCATCGGCAATACGGTAGCTGTGAAGCAGCTCCACCCACGCCGATGCATTCAGAAGCTCCCGAGACCTTATGGGGCCCGAGGTGGCGCTCACCGGCGTCTCGGGCTCGATCCAAATGGTCGCCCGCACCTCATACTTCGGGTTGACGAAGCGCGTGGCGACAACACCGCCAACGATGGCAAGACCGATAACGCCAAGCACCAGCCTCTTGTACCGGCGAATGGCCGAGATCGGCCGCTCGAGAGGGGGTCTCGGGATAGCCGGCGGGTGGAGCGGTGAGTTACCCCAGTTCGCGACGTCTCCGCGCGAGGCCGGGATCATGTTTAGAGGCGTGCCGTTCTCACTCATACGACGCTGCCTCGAATGGAGCGAGTATTCATCAGCGACTGAGCTGGGTGATCGTGATGAGCAGACCCAGGACAGCAGCCGCGCTCGGAAGGACCATTGACCAGTTGAAGTGCTTCTGTTTGCCTACGTCGATCTCATCCCCCGCACGCATATGCAGCATGTCCAGGGAAACACCCTCCGTTAGCGCGACCCTCGTATTGCGATCGTCGATGATGACATCAGACCCTCGACGCACCGTCACCTTGTCGAGATCGGCTTCGGAACCTGGGCCACCGGCTGACATGAGCACATCGCTGAGAGGTAAATCGGCTGATACGTAATAGAAGCCGGGACGGATCACGGTGCCAAGAATTCCAACTCGTACCAGCGGGGTTGCACGTACGACTGGATCCCGTAAGTACTTGGCGACATGGGCAGTAAGCCGTGGAAGCAGCTCCGAGCGCAGCACCCCGTCGAGCGAGAGATCTGCCATTTGCGGCAGCTCCAGTCGCTTCCCCGTCCGCACTGTCAACGTATCAGAGAGCCCGCCGGCACCCCGTATCGAGATGACAATTCTGTCACCATCCTGAAAATCGCCGTGATCCAGCCGATAGTGGATCAAATACGAATCGCCCTTATCGGCCTTCGCGTCGGCCAGCTTGGCCTGCTCCTCCAGTTGAGTACGAGTCTCGAAGTCGAGACGAGCCTTGATCGAGCCCGAAGACTGCCCAATACAGAGCTCAGCCACGCCGAAACTGGACAGGAAAGCAATTAGAGCAACGCGTACAACCATCTGATCCCATCTCTTAAGAGGGTCTTAACGAGCTTAACGTCTGCGGAGGCTTCGGGGAGGGCGGTCAGCTCATCAAGGATAACCCTTGCGGCCTCGACCTGTCCAAAGGAGCCCAGCTAACACGGCCGGGCTCTGCACCCTAATGTGTGCCCGTGACGTTCAGAAAGCGAGAAAAATCGTTTGAATTAGGCGCTATCCCGGGGAGAAACGATGCTAAGCGGCGGGGGTCCATCATTGTACAAGTTCACCCGGCGCAACGGCTTGGCAGGTGGATTGTTGGACACATACCACCGGATTGCTTCCCCAATCCCGTCTTCGAGTGACCGGCTCGGAAGGTAGCCGAGGTTCTCACCGATTTTGCTGACATCCGCGACGGAATGTCGGACATCGCCGGCACGGAAGTCCTCGTAAACCGGCAGGGGTCGGTCCAGCTCCGGACATTGTTCATACAGCTTGTCACGTATTATCGGAAACAGCTCATTGAGCGTCGTTCGCCGCCCAGATGCTACGTTGTAGACCTGGCCCGTGGCCGACGGGTCCTGATTGATTGCCGCGAGCAGATTCGCCTGAATGACGTTGTCAACATGGCAGAAGTCCCGGCTCGTTTCTCCATCCCCATTGATCACGCACGGTTTGCCTGCAAGCAGACACGATACCCACCGGGGGATCACCGCGGCGTATGACCCCTGAGGATCCTGACGCCTGCCAAATATGTTGAAGTAGCGCAATCCGACGGTTTCGAGACCGTATACGCGCTGAAAGGTGCCAGCGTAAATCTCATCTACCAGCTTGGTCGCTGCATAAGGGGAAAGAGCCTGTCCGGTTCGCTCCTCCCGCTTTGGAAACGCTGGATCATCACCATAAACCGCGCACGACGAGGCGTATACCACCCGCTGAACCTTCGCTTCCCGTGCAGCCACGAGCATGTTCATGAAACCATCGACGTTTGATGCATGGCTTCCCAGAGGGTCTTCGATCGAACGTGGTACCGATCCCAGAGCCGCCTGGTGTAGCACTACATCTACTCCATGACAAGCCTCC
This sequence comes from Gemmatimonadota bacterium, assembly GCA_030774675.1. Taxonomy (GTDB): domain Bacteria; phylum Gemmatimonadota; class Gemmatimonadetes; order Gemmatimonadales; family Gemmatimonadaceae; genus UBA4720. The sequence goes on from JALYKQ010000297.1 coordinate 2,330, forward strand.
CTACAGGTGCTCAGCTCGCATACATCGCCGTAAATCAGCCGAAAACGAGCGCTGATCCCACCGCGTTCCAGCGCTTCATCGATATTCTTTGGGTGGCCCGTGGAGAAGTTGTCGAGCCCGACCACTGCCTGGTCCAGCAAAAGCAAAGACTCGAGCAGGTGTGATCCAACGAATCCTGCAACACCCGTAATCAGCCAGGTCCTGGGATTCTGCCTTAACGCCGCCAACGCCGCCTGATAACGATTCATAAGCAAAAGGTAACTGGAGGAATTGAGGCTGATTTATTCGTGAAGGCAGCTTTCATTCCGTAACGACTGGAGGCGTCGCCCCATAAGTCGTTATTCTACAGCCAGTTACGTGCCTCGGCAAAACACCACCGAAATCCTTGGTTCTCGTTTGTACTACTCTGTTGCAAAAGTGTGGGAAGTCTGTTGCAGAAAACAAAGGGGGCGTTCGGTGTGGGCCCCCCTCTTCCAGCTCGTACGTCGAATGTTTTCCAATGGCTAGGGACGGAATCGAACCGCCGACACGCGGATTTTCAGTCCGCTGCTCTACCAACTGAGCTACCTAGCCGCGCCAGGCTCGCACCCGGATTCAACAATTAAAACCGGTCCAGTCCTCTAATCAACGCTTGAAAAAAAACTACTTGGCGGCCGGTGCCTTTCCATGGACTGCCGTGATCACCGACTTGATCCCGCCGCGAGTATTGAAGTCCCCCACGATTCGCATCCACTTTGGGGATGAGCGCGCTACCAGATCATCGAGAATCCGGTTAACCGCGCGCTCGTAGAAGATCCCGTCGTTCCTGAAGCTCCACAGATAGAGCTTGAGGCTCTTCAGCTCCAGACATTTCGACGACGGAATGTAAGTGATACGAATGGTTCCGAAGTCCGGAGCGCCGCCCGTCAGGAGAGCAAGCTCCTCAGCGTCGCTCTCGATCCCGCCCAGCGGGCATAGCGACGTGAACTCCGAGCAATCCATGTGGATCTCGTAGTCACGGTCGGCGTAGGGGTTGTCGAACGTCTCGAGGAGTTCTGGTCTTGGCATCCCGAACGATGCACAGACGATTGGCGCGGATCAATCCGGGGCGAAGCCCTCTCAGGCCCGCACCACTCAGAGCGGCGTTGCTATCATTCCTGGCGCAGCTTGCGCGACATCTCCTCGAGAAGCCGGCGCTCGTCCTTCGTGAGGCTCTCTATTCCCTGCTGAGAGATCTTGTCCAGGACACGATTGACCCTTGCGGCGTATTCCTTCGGCGTTTCCTGTTTCGGCACGTGTTGCAGCGGCTTGCTCTCCCGAAGAACGACGGCATTGCTACGAGAGACGACGTCGTCCATTCCACGCGCTTGATCCCGGGTTGACGACCGTGTGCGAGGCACCGCGCGGGGCATATCCTCCGATTCATCCGGCACCGATGAGACCCAGCCCCTCACCCGATCGAGGCCACCCAGCGAATAGAGCTTCAGAAAGAGCCATCCGAAGCCCATTCCACCCAGGTGAGCTGTCCAGTCGATACCCGAGCTCGGCGAAAGCGCCAAAATCACGTTCATCCCGATCATGGCTGCAATGAGCCAGCGTGACTTCATCGGGATCATGCCAAACAGGTATAGCTCGTCATCCGGCCAGTGGAGCGCATATGCGACCAGAACTCCACTGATCGCGCCAGAAGCGCCGATTACCGCGGAATGCTGCGCGAACAGCAAGTGTGCGAATCCGCCACCAATTCCGCACCAGAGGTAAAACTGAACGAACGCGCGCGTTCCCCATACCTGCTCGAGCCTCGGCCCGAACATCCAGAGGGTGAACATGTTGAAGGCGAGGTGCGCCAGCCACCCATGTACGAACATGTACGTGACCAGCGTCCACCACTCGCTCGGGAAGCGGGCGGGATTGAGGGCGAGCGTCGAAAATACCCCATCTGTCCCGAACAGCGTGAGCTGCAGGAAATACACGCCGATGTTCAGCGCCAGCAGCCACTGAACAGCGCGCGTAATGCGGGGAGATTCCGGGGGGTAGTACAGCTCGCTCATCAGACCTTCTACAAAAAGGGCTACATCCTAAGACACAGCGTGCGCCGAAGGGTTCCTGAAGGAACGCCTATTCCAGGGCGAGCTTGACTATCCGCTCGCACAGCTCAGGGAAGTCAATCCCCATCGCCGCCGCACCCTGTGGTATCAGACTGAGCTCGGTCATCCCGGGCAACGTGTTTGCCTCGAGGCAGTAGAACTCACCTTCGCTCGTCAGCCTGAAATCGATGCGGGCGTATCCTTTGAGCT
>JALYKQ010000298.1 GCA_030774675.1 Gemmatimonadota bacterium
TGAGCGCGATCGAATCAGGAAAATTCAAGAGCGAGATCGCGCGCGTGGAGATTCCCGGCAAAAAAGGCCCGACGGTCGTCGACACCGATGAAGGGCCCCGCAAAGACACGACCGCTGAGACCCTCGCCAAGCTCCGCCCCGCGTTCCCGGGCAAGAACGGCGAGAGCGACGACCTCACCGTCACCGCCGGCAATGCATCGAGCCTCAACGACGGCGCCGCCGCACTCGTCGTAGTCTCCGAGCAATACGCCGAGACCCACAACCTTGAGATACTCGGCCGCATCACTGGCTACGCGACCGGCGCGACCAAGCCGGAAGATCTGTTCTTCGCCCCGATCAAGGCCGTCAGAAACCTGATGGAAAAAACCGGCGCAAAGATCAGCGACTACGACCTCATCGAAGCGAACGAAGCGTTTGCGTCGCAAGCCATCGCCGACGGCGAGGAGCTCGGCTGGGACTGGAAGCGGGTCAACGTCAACGGCGGCGCGATCGCGCTCGGTCATCCGATCGGCGCCAGCGGTGCACGTGTGCTGACGACCCTCCTTTACGCGATGAAGGAGAGAGGCGCCAGGACAGGCCTCGCGACCCTCTGCCTCGGCGGCGGCGATGCCGTCGCGCTCAGCGTCGAGCGCGCGAACTAGCGCCGATTGACCGCACCGGCGCTGTCGAGGATGAAGCGGTCGCTGCGACCGCTTTGGCTTATCCTCGCGTTCTACATCATTTGCTTCGTCACCCTCGGAATCCTCCAGACCGTGGCCGAACTGGCGGTCGGTCCCACTGCAGCCGATACACGCGACGCTCTCTTTCAGTGGATGTCTCTCGCCAGCGTCGTGTTTGCGACGTGGATAATGCTGCGCCTGATCGAAAAGCTGCCGTGGAGCACGGTTGGACTCGATCGAGCCGCAACATCGCCGCCATTGATCATCAAAGGCGCGGCGTTCGGCGGGCTGACGATTGGCGTCGCCAGCCTGCTGCTGCTCGGCACTCACATGCTCCGCATCGATCCGACGATTCCCGGAAGCTGGTGGGGAGAAGCGTGGCGCTCGACGATCGTCCTCCTGCCAGCGGCATTCTTCGAAGAGCTCTTTATTCGTGGCTACCTCTTTGCCGTATTGAGGCGCACCGCGGGCTGGAAGCTGGCTCTCATCGTCACCAGCGTGGTATTCGGATTCATGCACGCCTGGAATCCGGGCGCGGATGCCGAATCGATTCTCGCCGTGATCGTCGCGGGCTTTTTCCTGGGTGCGATATTTCTGGCGAGCCGAAGCCTTTACGCTGCCGGTGCCGCACACTTTGCCTGGAACTGGGTGATGTCGGGAGCGCTCCACATCGCGGTCAGCGGGGTGCCGTCGCACGATCCCGACTATCGCGTCGTCGAGACTGGACCGGACTGGATAACCGGCGGACCGTGGGGACCCGAAGGTGGACTCGCGGCCGTCGCGGCGATGTTCGTCGTTCTCTTTTACCTGTACGGGCGCCACCTGCGCCAAATGGAGTGGAAAGCATGACTGACCGCGTTGCGGTTGTTGGCGCAGGGCAGATGGGCAACGGCATTGCTCACGTATTCGCGCAATCGGGCTTTCCTGTGACCATGATCGACGTCTCCCAGGACGCACTCGACAAAGGGAGAACGACGATCGCGAAGAACATCGAGCGACAGGTAAAGAAGGGAACGATCCCGCCCGAGGATCAGGTGAAGATCCTATCAAAGATCGACCTGAGCATGGAGCTCGAAGCGGCGGGGACAGCGTCGCTCATCATCGAGGCCGCGAGCGAGGACAGCGCCCTCAAGTACCGCATCTTCACCGACCTCGATCGGATCGCCAAACCCGATGCCGTCCTCGCCACCAACACCAGCTCGATCTCTATAACAGAGATCGCGCGCCGCACATCCCGACCCGACAAAGTCGTTGGCATGCACTTCATGAATCCTGTGCCGGTGATGAAGCTGGTCGAGATCATTCGCGGGCTCGCGACTTCCGACAAGACTACCAACTACGTCGTCGAGCTCAGCAAGCAGCTCGGCAAGACTCCGGTGGAGGTGAACGACTACCCCGGCTTCGTCTCCAATCGGGTGCTGATGCCGATGATCAACGAAGCCGTGTACTGCCTGATGGAAGGCGTGGGGAAGCCCGAGGCCATCGACCAGGTTATGACGCTCGGCATGAATCACCCGATGGGACCACTGGCGCTCGCTGACCTCATCGGACTCGATACCTGCGTCGCCATCCTCGAGGTCCTGCGCGATGGGCTGGGCAATCCGAAGTACGCGCCGTGTCCGCTCCTCAGGAAGTACGTCGCTGCGGGCTGGCTCGGGCGCAAGAGCGGCCGCGGCTTCTATACCTATAACAAGTAAGACGCCACGTGTCCTGGGCTCTGCACCCGCTAACCGAAGAACAAACCGAAGTTCAGAAGCTCGCGCGCGAGTTTGCCCGGGCGGAGATCACACCGTACGCGGCGGACTGGGACCAGCGGGCGTATTTCGAGCCTGCGCTGGTGAAGAAGCTGGGCGAGCTCGGGTTTCTTGGAATGATGTTGCCCGAGCAATACGAGGGGCTGGGCGCCGACACCGGCACGTACCTCATCGCGCTGGAAGAGATCGCGGCGGCCGACGCCTCGGTCGCGGTGCTCATGAGCGTTCACAACTCGCTACCGACGCAGATGATCCTTCGTTACGGCAGCGACGCGCAGAAGGATCGGTTCCTCAAGCCAATGGCGCGCGGTGAGATACTGGGCGCGTTCGCACTTTCAGAGCCCGACGCCGGCTCGGACGCGTCGGCGCTCACGGCGCAGGCGGAAAAAGACGGCAGCTCGTGGATTCTCAACGGGACCAAGGCCTGGGTCACCAACGGCAATACCGCGGGTGCCATCATCGTCATGGCGCGTACTGACACGCGCGGCGCGCGTTGTGGAGGGCGGGGAATCGGAGCCTTTATCGTCACGCCCGACCTGCCCGGATTCAACGTCGGCAAAAAGGAAGACAAGCTCGGGCTCCGCGCATCTCCAACCGTGCAGCTCAA
>JALYKQ010000299.1 GCA_030774675.1 Gemmatimonadota bacterium
AACCCGCCTACCAGCAACGTCCCAGGCGACTGTGCTGCCGCCGATCCGCCGAGGAGTAAGGCCGTCATCGCGCAGACGGTCCAACTTCTTCTCAACATGATTGTTTCCTCTCAAAGGGTGGAGATACCTTGCAGCGGTTACCGCGGTCGCGCGTTGCGTCGTGAGGCAGGATGCGTGCCCAGTGAGCGCCGAAGCAGTCTCCAGACGAACCCCCTCACAACGGTCGAAACCTAGCAAATCTTTCCAAAGGCGCTAGTGATGCACGCCCCGCAAATTTAGCGCAACAAACATTCGTCACACTCCGACGATTTTGCGTCTACGATAACCGTTCTCGTCGTGGGCGACTGGCTTGCAAGTGCCACGCCAGTCAACACATATCAACATGAAAATGCGCGGCTTACACTGAAATTCCGGACTTGAGGCCGCAATAGGGCCATTTGGCGCGCGCAAAATCGCGCCCGGCGATATCGATTCGGTGAATCCTGCTGCTGACTTCTGGCGTCAGCTACGAATGACGCGCCTCCACCACCCGCGCTGACGCGCCAGGACCTTGCCGCTCGCTGCTTTCCAGGCGCGCTGCATCTCCAACCCATCCACGAACCGATCGTCGGGGTCCGGGGCGAAAGCTGCGCGGAACCAGTTGCAAAGGACTGTTGGAAAGGCACTAAGATCCGCACGCTCGCCGAGTTGCGCTGCCAGAATTGCCTTGGCGTCGCCGTCGCCGAACGGCGCATCGCCAGTGAGTGTGAAGTAGACAATCGCTGCTAGCGCGAAATAATCAGCGGCGGGACCCTGCGGCTCGCCAAGGAGCTGTTCGGGGGCCGCAAAGGCCGGAGTGCCCGTCGTTCCAGCGACGTCTTCGCCCGTTACATTCGCGATTCCAAAATCGGTAATGCGCCACCGCTGATATCGGTCGATGAGAATGTTCTCCGGCTTGAGATCGCGGTGCAGAATCCCGTTCGCGTGCGCGACCGACAATCCGTCCAGGACTTGCTCCACCTGCGCCGCGATCTCGGCGAGCTGGCGCGGGCCGGACCTCTCTACGAGGCTTGCCACCGACCCTTCTTCCGCCAGCTCCATCGTGTACCAGGATAAATCCCCACTCGAGTCCCAGTCGTAGATCGGCACGATGGCTGGATGGGCGAGTTGCGCAGCGAGCTTGGCTTCCCGCCAGAAGGCCCGCACCGCCGTGTCGTCGCGCGCAATAGCCGGGTGCAGAGCCTTCAACGCTACTTCGCGCTCGAGCGAGAGATCTCTCGCTCGCCAGACCGTGCCGAACGCGCCACTTCCAAGCTTCGATAGAATCTCGTAGTCGTCGCCGACTGCCCACCGCATGCGGGCTTCGGCTGATTCGTCAACGCTCCGGTCCGGCTCACCTCGCACCATCACCACCGTTCGCGCCGGGTCACCACGCTCCACGGCGCGGAGAAGCACCGCGAGGGAAGCGAAGCGATCACCCGGATCGACGGAGAGCGCGCGGTCGAGCGCAGTCGCCAGCGCCTCCGGAGTCTCGGGTCTCACCAGTTTGACTGGGGGAATACCTCGCGGGGGCGGAGTCTCTCCCGTCAACGCGGTGAAGCACATCGCCGCCAGCTGCCACTGATCGGTGGCGGCAGTTGGCACCCACTCCACCGACTCCCATTCGGGGGGCATCGGCAACAGATCAGCACGCATGGGGCGCGTTGTTTCGCTCGATCGGATCTCGAGCGGGCCGTTGCCCGGCCTTACCCCCGCGGGGATCGCCTCGCGCGGAACCGCCCACTGCCATTCGAGCATCCACAGCCGTCCCGTCGGTGTAGTCCAGAGCGCGTCACCATTCAGACCGCCATGCGCAATACCACTTTCGTGAAGGTAGGAGAGGGTCGAGCACGCGCCACGCAGGAGCTGGAATACGTATGGAATATCGGCCACTCCCAGCCTCGCCATGCGCGCGCGCACCGTCTCGCCGGTTACCCACCGACGAAGATATCCGGGACCGCGGCCCCCTTCGCGGTATGAGGTCCAATAGTGATACGTGGTTGGAATGGATGGATGGCTTCGGTGTGCGAGCTGCTTCGCCTCTTCAAAAAGCCAGGCGTTGTGCGCAGGATCCGGCGCGGTCACCAGAGAGAGCGAACGCCCGAGCGCGTCCGTGACCTCCTGATAATGCCGGTAATCGCCGACCATGCCGCCGGAGGCCCACGACCAATCCGGCGGCAGTTGCCAATCGGCGATGTGCGGCGGAAGCATCTTGGTGGCACGCGGTGTTACGACGCCGCGATTAGCGGGACTCACGCCTTCCCTCTCACGAGCACGATCAGCACTCTCGTTCCTTTCCCCTCTTCGCTCGTGATTGCAACCTCTCCTCCCCATGCTTCGATCAGGCGCCGGCTCACCGCGAGCCCCAGACCGCTTCCCGTGGTGCGAGTCGAAAAATGCGGCTCGAAGATTCGCGGCAACACTGCTGGCGCAATCCCCGCTCCATTGTCGACAGTCTCGATCGTCACCCTTCCCTCTTCGTCGCGCGCCGTGATCTCCACGTTAAGAGCACCGGCGAGCCGAGCGTTCTCGAACACGTTGAGGAGCACATCGCGCATTTCATCCTTTCGCGCCATTGCCCAGATGGAACGGTCGGCTCCGCGCACCTGCCACTTCACCACCCGGTCTCCCATCTGCTCCAGACCCACCACGTCCTTCACCACTGCGGCGACATCGACTTGAACGGCTGGCGGTAGATCGCCCGGAGCGCTGCCATAGCGGCTGAACGATCGCGCTATCTCGTCGAGCCTGTCGATTTCCGCCAGAATGCGCCGAACGTTATCGTTGAGCACCGTGTCGAAATCGACGCGCGGATCGCTGCGGGCGCGGCGGAGATGCTGAACTCCCAGTCTAATCGGTGTAAGCGGATTCTTGATCTCGTGGGCGACCTGCCGCGCCATTTCCCCCCAGGCCAGCACGCGCTCGGCACGAGCAACTTCGATTCTGCTCAGCTCTAGATCTCTGGCGAGCCGCTTGGCCGCGATGCCGCTCAGCCATAACGCGGCGAGCGCTCCGGCAGCAGTGGCGAACAGCACGAGCATCCCAAGATCACGACGCCGGCGGCCTAGAACCAGGTCGTCGCTTCGCGCCGGAGCTGCCAGTACGTAGCGCTCCTGTGATGGACCAAGCGCCGTGCTGAATCCGAACAACATTTTCGCCGTTCCCAGCTTGGCCTCCCAGGCGGCCGATAGCTCGCCGGCACTGCCCAGGCTCAATTGCACCGGAGGAGGCAGCGGTCGGCCGATTGGCGCAAGAACATCGAGCAGACTGTCGCTCGTGCGCTCGAGCAACCCGCTGGAATAAAGCAGGAGCGGAGTCTCGAACCGCCGCGCCGCGCCGGGAAGCTGCTCGTATTCGTTTGCCGCCAGAACACCGTGCAGTGTTTCCCGAACGAGCGCTTCGCGCGTCTGCAAGTCGTCGCTTCGGAGGCGCTGGTACGACCATACTGCGAATGCGATCGCCGGAATCACGAAAAATGCGAAGAGCGCGATCGTTAGCCGCGCGTGATAGGTGTAAATCCAGTGCGCCGCCCTGACCCGAATCCAGCGCCCGAACCCCTTCTCCGCCGCCGTTCCGAGCAACCAGAAAAGGCCGGCCAACAGCAGATCGAGGAGCAGTACCAGCACGCCCCTCTCCGCCCGCGCCCACACCGATCGGAGGTCGACCTCCACGTGAGCGCGCTTCGTCCCATCCGAAGTCGAGATCAAACGGTCGCCATGCAGCTCGTCGCCCAGTCGATGCCAGCGGACGCTGGTGGTATCGGCAGCGACCGATGGCGAGACGTCGGCTAGCACCACCGCGTAGGGAGGATCGCCACCGGACGGCGGCGCCATTCCCAATAGAGCGGCGTACGGATTCACGCTCAGGAGTCTGGTTCGCGGAACCACCAGTACCGAAGTCGCGCCACCAGAGGGATGCGTGACTGCGGCAAGGATCTGGACGCCGGTCGGGCCGAGAACGCTTCTGGTAACCGTCGTGCGACTCGTGATTGCGTCGTGAACCGCTTTCGCAACCGCTTCTGAATCCGGCTCAGCCTGGGCCACCGCGAATTCAGCGACTTGCCTGCCCTCCTGGTCCCACGAGGCGAGCGTCGCGGGAAATTCAGCTGATGCGAGATCGGACGCTGCGTAGGTTTTCAACAGCTCCGCGCGACCACGCGGCTGCGGAGCCTGGGCCAGGGTCGTAGCAAAACGACGCGTAAGGAGCAGGGCGTAATCGTCCACGTGACCGAGGGCCGACACATCCGCCTCCGCCAGTCGCATCCGCTGCCGGGATGTCGTCGACCAGAGTCCCGCGAGCGCGACCAACGATGAGATCGAAGCAATGATCACCGCCGCGCGGAACGAGACCGAAGCCCCCTGGCCGAGGGCCATGCGAAGCATCCAGTACGCAGCGAGAAGGACGGCGAACAGGAACAGGAACAGTGGAATCTGCCATGAAAGCCAGAGCCCGGGGCTCGATCCCCACGGCGGCTGTCCGATTCCACGCACGATGTTCGAGGCGAAGGGGATCCCGATCCCGAGGGTGATCAGAATCCCGACCGCCGCGTACAGGCGCGGCCAGCGAGCGTCGGGGTAAGCGCGAATCACCGCGTACACAGCCATGAGCACGAGTGCCGCACTGATGCAGAGCACACCAGCGTTGGCGGTGAGAGGGCCCGCTAGCCTCGAAAAGTAATACCCGGGATCGAAGAGCCTCGAACTGTTCGAGAACGAGTTCCATGGAACGAGAGCCGTGATCGATAGAGCAACCGCCACCGCGAACAGTCGGTCGGCGAGCGAGCGCCTGTCGCGCCACCCGTAGACGAGAAACGCGAGCGACAGGATGACGAGGCCGACTGTTCCCCTGGCGCGGAGCATCGCCGCCCGGCGGAACCTGACCTCTTCGCCGGTGGCGAGCTGGGGCAGCACGCGAATGAGCGGCGTGCCCATGTATGAAACGAGGAAGGGGCCGCCACGGACGTCCGTAGTCGGGGCGAATTCGTACGACGTGACTCCCTGCGAGGGGGCGAGGCGCGAATCAACGGATTGGGTCAGGCGGTCGGCGGGGGGTGCGGCGTGGAGTACAGCCGAGGCAACGGCGCGCCGGTCTCCGCGCGTTTTCACCACGTTGACAGTGGTGTAAAACGGGCTGAAGCTGACGGTGATCGGATTCGTGAGCGTATCCGGATCGGTCCTCATTTCGCCGGACCACGCGAGTGGACGATTGTGGTCGAACAGTACGACCGATTCTCCGTCCTGCTGCGGTACGCGAGCGGATATGTACGGAAAGGCGGACTCAGCATCGGCGGGCGCACTGAGTGCGCTGTTGGCCTGCGCCTCAAGCCTTTCGATTTCGTCCAAGACAGCGCGCTCGAGTGCTCGTACCGCACCTTCCTCCGCGCCGACCCGCTCCCGGTCGGCTGCGGCGTTTGTGCTCGCGGTGCGCGGGAGGGCGGGGGTTCGGACCCACATCGCAATCAGGAACAAGGGGATCGCGGCAAACGCGAGGATTGCGCGCCGCCGCAGGCTCCCGCTTCTTACACTGAGACTACCAACTGATGCGATGACCCTTCCCTCCCCCCTTCCGGTTTCCGGCCCGCTTCGCGTCAAGGAGCTCAATCCGGCGCAGGTTAGTGCCATCCTCGGCAACGACCCGCGACTCATCATTCCAATCGGAACGTGCGAGCAGCACGGTCCTCACCTGCCGCTGGGCTGCGACACCATCATCGTCGAGCACATGTGCGACGATCTGTCAGCGGAATATGGCGTGTTGAGGGCTCCGACGGTGGAGTATGGAGTCAACGTCGACACCGAAAAAGGGTTCACCGGAAACGCGTCGCTGCGAAAAAAGACCCTTCATCGCATGCTGAACGACCTGATCGATTCGTGGGAGGCAACGGGCGTCCGCGAGTTCATCCTCGTCACGGCACACGGTCACGATCCGCATCAGGAGGCGCTTGCAACTGTGATAACGACAGCCGCGCGTGTGCGTGTGGTGGATATCTTCGGCGTCAACCTCTCGGACTTGCTCCAGGGACAGAGGGAAGCGATGCACGGCGACGAAGTCGATACTTCGATCATGCTCTTCCTGCATCCGGAGCTAGTGAACCTCGATCTCGCTCAGGACTACATGATGTCCCGCGAGCAGCTCCGGCGGTACAGGCGTGGATGGCTGACGGTACCGAGTGGTAGCTCCGGGTCGATCGGGCGACCATCACTGGCGACGGCCGACAAGGGTAAGCGGTTGTACGAGCGCATCTTCTCCAAGATCAGCGATCGGATCTTCCTGGCGCCTGCTCCGACGGAATAGCAGTTCGATCCGCCGCGAAAACGCCCGATCCTCTCTTCCCCGGTAAGCATTCCTTAATTCAATCTTAAGGTATCTTGCTGTGTTCGGCGCTGAAACTCTGTTGTATAGTTGGCCGTACTTGAAGAGAAACGCCCACCTTCCTACTAATGATGCGACACGTGTTCCTGATAAGCCTGGTTGCGGCTGCAGCACAGGCATCCGCACAGGTAGTTCCCCGCGATTCCACGGCTCAAACCACGCTGACGATCGATCAGGCGATTGAGTTGGCGCGACGGAACAACCCGGAGCTCCAGCAAGCGCTCAACAACCGGATCGGTGCTCGCGCAGCGGTGCGCAGCGCGTATGGCGCGCTGCTCCCGAGCGCCGACGCCTCGCTCAGCGCCCAGCGTCAGCAAGGCGGCCAGCAGATCTTCAGCGGAACGAGCCTCGGTGCCAGCTCCGATGTGAACCAGTCGAACTATCAGGTCGGGGTCAACTATCGAATCAACAACGCGACCCTCATCACGCCCAGCCTTCAGCGCGCCAACCGCGATGCGGTAGAGGCGGACATCACTGGTGCGACGTCAAACCTTCGCAGCAACGTTTCACAGCAATACCTCTCGACGCTCCAGGCGGAAGCAAACGCCGACCTCCAGGACTCCCTCGTGGTCGCATCTCAGCAGGAGCTGATACTGGCTCAGGCGAGAGAGATCGTCGGCTCGGGCACTCAGCTCGACGTGCAGCGCGCCGAAGTCGCGCTCGGGCTTCAGAAAGTTCAGGCGCTCAAGGCCCGGAACCAGGTGGAGATCGAGAAGCTGAGGCTGTTTCAGCTGATGGGGACAGCTCAGCCGCCAAATGTGAAGCTCGTCAGCGAGTTTCCGGTCACGCCGATCGCGCTCGATCTTCAGCAGTTGATCGAGTCGGCGCGAAACCAGAACCCGTTGGTCGTGGCGTTACGCTCACGAGAGCATGTAGCCGACCTCAACGTCCGGCGCGCGAAGGGCGAGTACTCGCCCACGCTTTCGCTGTCGACCGGGATCGGCGGCTACACCTACGGTTACACCAACTCGAATTTCCCGGTGCAGCAGGCGGCGGCGCAGCTGGATGCGTATCGCGCGAGCTGCATCCGTACCGAGGAAGTCCGCGCTGCGCTCAACCTCTCGAATCAGTTGGCCGAATGCAACGCCATGGCTTTCACCGAAGCACAGGCGCAGGCGATTCGGACCAGCAATTCGAAGTTTCCCTTCAACTTCACTAAGTCGCCACGCTCTGTCAGCGCAATGCTCTCGCTGCCGTTGTTCGACGGATTCGCGCGCGAGCAGCGGCTGCAGGAAGCGATGGCGAGCCGGTCCGATGCGCGATACAGCGTGCGGGCGAGAGAGCTCGCGCTCACGGCCGATGTGACGGCGGCGTACCTGACCGTGACGACCGCGGAGAAGACGGTAGCACTGCAGGAGCAGAATGCCGCCAAGGCGAAACAGGAGCTCAAGCTCGTTCAGGACCGCTACAAGATCGGGGCGACGACCTTCGTCGACCTGACCGAGGCGCGTGCGACTTACGAGCGCGCCGAGAGCGAGAGGATCAATGCCGTTTACGACTATCATAAAGCCTTCGCCGCTCTGGAGAGCGCCGTCGGTCATCCCCTTCGTTAATCGGATCGACACATGAAGAAACGCACCAAATGGTCAGTTGCCGGCGTGATCGTTCTCGCGATCGTGATCATCGGCGTCACCAGCGCGATGAAGGGCCGCAACAAGGCGACCGAAGTCCGAATGGAGAAAGTACAAAGGCGCGATCTGGTCGCTTCCGTAACAGCGAGCGGGCAGGTTCAGCCGCATACCAAGGTCAATGTGAGCGCGGACATCAGCGGCCGGATCGTTCGGCTCGCCGTGAAGGAAGGGCAGATGGTGACCAGGGGCCAGTTCCTTCTCGAGATCGATCCGTCACAGTACCGCGCCAACGTCGAGCGAGCGACAGCGGCAGTCGCCTCGGCAAGGTCGCAGGCAGCACAGGCCAAGCCGGCTCTCGCGCAGGCGCAACGTAATTTCGACCGATTGATGGCGCTCAAGAAGGCCAATCCTACGTTGGTGTCCGACGAACAGGTCGAGCAGCTACGCACGCAGGTGGAAGTAGCGCAGGCACAGCTCGAGGCCGCCAATCACGCCATCGATCAGGCAACTGCCTCATATCGTGACGCTGCTTCGAGTCTGGGCAAGACCACGATCGTCGCTCCCATGAGCGGCCGCATTACGCGACTCAGCATCGAAGAAGGAGAGACTGCCATTCAGGGTACGTTCAACAAGGACGCCGCCACGATGTTGACGATCAGCGACATGAGCGTGCTCGAGACCAAGGTGAAGGTCGACGAGACCGATGTCTCGCGGATCAAGATCGGCGATTCGACGGTCATCCAGCTCGACGCGTTCCCCGACACGACCTTCATCGGCCGGGTGTCGGAGATCTCGAACAGCTCGGTCAAGGCCGCGACCACCGGCGGGACAGGCGGATCCGCAGATCAGGCGATCGACTACGAAGTCACCATCCAGCTTCTGAACGCTCCGCCCGAAACGCGCCCGGACTTCTCGTCCACCGCGAAGATCATCACACAAACCCGGACCGGCGCGCTCTCCATTCCGATCATCGCGCTGACGGTGCGGGAAGACAGTGTCAAGCCCGACACCGCGCTCACGCTGGCTAAGCGCGCCCCGACCAAACAGGTCGGCAAGCGCGACGTCGAAGGAGTGTTCGTCGTCGGTGCGAACAACAAAGTCACCTTCCGCCCCGTAAAGGTTGGTATCGCGGGTGAGAAGTACTTCGAAGTGCTCAGCGGTCTGAAAGAGGGCGAGAACATCGTCGGCGGAACTTACCAGGCCATCCGCGAGCTCAAGGACGGCGCAGCAGTGCGCGCACAGAAGGAACAACCGAAAAAACCCGGCGAGCCGGCGAAGAGCTAATGCATACGACAGACGAAATCCCGCTTAGCACCACCGCTGAGCGGCAGGTAGTCGCTGCCGAAGCCGGAACGGCTCCGGACAAGGATTGGGTCATTGTCACTCGCGGCCTGAAGCGCGACTACGATATGGGCGGCGAGATCGTCCACGCCCTCCGCGGAGTCGACATCGCGATCCGCCGCAACGAGTACGTGGCGATCATGGGCCCATCGGGGTCGGGTAAGTCAACGCTGATGAACCTGATTGGCTGCCTCGACACCCCGAGCGCCGGCGAGTACTGGCTGAACGGTGAGCTGGTGTCCGACAAGGACGAGGACGAGCTCGCGCGGGTCCGAAATCGCGAGATCGGCTTCGTGTTCCAGACCTTCAATTTGCTTCCACGCGCGACTGCGCTGCACAACGTCGAGCTGCCGCTGGTTTACGCTGGCGTTGGAGCGGAGGAGCGAAGGCAGAGAGCCACCGAAGCACTCGGGCGCGTACAGCTCGGCGACCGCGTTCAGCACCGGCCGAATGAGCTGTCGGGAGGTCAGCGCCAACGCGTCGCGATCGCGCGCGCGCTGGTGAATCAGCCATCGATCCTTCTCGCCGACGAGCCGACCGGAAATCTCGACTCGACCACGTCGGAAGAAATCATGCGCGTCTTCGAGGGCCTCGCCGAGCAGGGTCAGACCGTCATCATGGTGACCCACGAGTCGGACATTGCGGCTCACGCGCGCCGTGTCATCGTGCTGCGCGACGGATTGGTCTCCAGCGACGACAAGCGCGCGACATTCATCAAGTCAGCCGGAATAGCGCCGCCGAATCTGAACCGCAAGGATTAGCGTGCCGTTTGTAGAGGCAATCTGGCTCGCTCTGGCGCAGATCCGCGTTCAGAAGCTCAAGAGCTTCTTCACGCTCCTCGGCGTCACCATCGGCGTCATGTTCCTGATCGCGGTCATCTCGATCGTTCAGGGCATGAGCAGCTACATGGAGAACGACTTCGCGGCGAAGTTACTGGGCGTGAACACGTTCACACTGCGGCGTTTTCCCTTGTTTGGCGACGGCGCCGGGTCTGAGGAGGAGTGGCGCAGCTGGCAACGCCGGCCGCGCATCTACCACTCCGATCTCGCGCTCGTCGCCAGCGTACTCCCACCGGGCTCGCGGTACGCGGTTGAAAGCCAGGAATTTCTGCAGGCGCAGTCGCAGTACTCGCGTCCAAAGCAGGTGGAAGCACACGCGGTGGACGGCGACTACTTCACGATCAAGAAGTACGACGTCCATGTCGGACGGCTGTTCACGCAGCAGGAGTCCACCCTTGGCGCGCCCGTCGTGGTGATCGGGGATGAAGTCGCGAAGTACTTCTTCCGCGACCTCGATCCGCTCGGTCGTCAGCTGAGGATCAAGGGCATGCCCTACAACGTGATCGGAGTGCTAGAGAAGCAGGGTTCGGTGTTCGGCCTTTCGCTCGACCGCGTCGCGATTGCGCCGTACAACTCTCCCCTGCACCATTTCACGAATCCTCGCGGAGACGTCGACGGCATCATGGTGCAGACCCCGACATCGCTCACCATGGCGGACGCGATGGAATCGGTGCGAGAGGTGATGCGCGGACGCCGGAAGCTCCGCCCGAGCGAGGCCGACAACTTCTTTATGGAAACCTCGGCGAGCGCGCTGGCGTTCATGGACAAGCTCAAGAAGATCATGACGATGGCCGGCACGGCATTCCCCGCGATCGGACTGATCGTAGGCGGCCTTGTGATCATGAACATCATGCTGGTCGCGGTGGCCGAGCGCACGCGCGAGATCGGAATCAGGAAATCGCTGGGCGCGCGGCGGCGTGACATCATGCGCCAATTCCTGGTCGAAGCCGCGACCCTCAGCACCCTCGGAGCAATCATCGGAATCATCCTCGGCATCGCGATCGCCAAGATCATCGAGTGGAAGACCCCGCTCCCGGCTGCGGTCGCGCCCTGGTCCATCGTAATGGCGACGCTCCTCGGAACCGTCGTGGGCATCATCTCCGGAGTCTACCCGGCTCGTCGAGCTGCGTCGCTCGATCCCATCGAAGCGTTGAGGCGGGAGTAGCGATGCGTCTCGCCCAGCGCGTTTTCAATGCGTTCGAGGGCGTGGGGATGGCGCTCGACGCCATCCGTTCCAACAAGGTGCGCGCTGCGCTCACGATCATGGGCGTCGCAATCGGCGTATTCGTCGTAGTCGCGATGTCATCCGTCGTGCGGGGCATCAACGAGAGCTTCGCGAAGGATCTCGAGGCTGCTGGTCCGACTTCGTTCTACATCTACCGGCGCCCGATCAGCGGCTTCCAGGCCTGCGATGGCTCCGACGAAACGTGTCCCGAGCGACGGAACCCGGCGCTTACGATTGAGGAGGCGACCGCGATCGAGCGCCTTCCAACTATCAGGGCGGTGACTGCGCACTTGGGAGCCGGGGCCAAGTTCCAGTACAAGGACAAGCAGACCGAAACCGGCATGGAGATCTACACTCCGAACTGGGTGGACGTGGATGGCGGCGACATCTATCCGGGCAGAAGCTTCACCTACGCGGAGAACTCGACCGCGGCACGCGTGATCATCGTCAACCAGAAGCTGGCTGAGCGTCTGTTCGGGACGTCGGATCCGATGGACAAGACCATCAACGTCGACGGTGTTGGCTTCAGGGTGATCGGCGTGTACCACTACACGGCGAGCCCGATGGGCACGCCCACCTCGGCTGGCGGAGGAGATCAGGCCAAGGCGATCGTTCCCTTTGAGTCTGCGCGCCGCGCTCTCAGTCCCTGGATGCGCGGAGTCGACTTAATCGTGAAACCGGAGCCGGGAGTAACGACGGCCGAAGCGACGGACGATGTGACAGCGCTGATGCGGGCTCGCCGGGGCCTGCGCTCGACTGCAAAGAACAACTTCGAGATCGTGACGCAGGACCGGCTGATGGGAATCTACAATCAGCTGTTCGGCACCTTCTTCATCGTTGGCATCGCACTGTCGTCGGTCGGACTATTGGTCGGTGGTGTCGGGGTGGTAGCGATTATGATGATCAGCGTTACCGAGCGCACCCGTGAGATCGGAGTGCGCAAAGCACTCGGTGCGACCAAGAGCGCGATCCTGTGGCAGTTCCTGGTCGAAGCCGCGACGCTCACCAGCATCGGAGCCTCGATCGGGCTCGTGCTTGGCGTTCTGGTCGCTCTCGCAATCAAGACCGCTTTCCCCGCGATTCCAGCGTCCACTCCTCTCTCGGCCGTCGTTGCCGCGCTTGGGACGAGCGCATTCACGGGGATTCTGTTCGGCTTGCTACCCGCGGCCCGCGCCGCGCGTCTCGATCCCGTAGAAGCGCTCCGATACGAGTAACGCGCTTCCGGTGATCTCTTCGCGGCGATAAACTGGAGCCGATGAACCAATCACGAGAAGCGCAGCGCCTTGACGCGCTCCGCATCGCCGCGGCTGTCGTGGGACTTTCCGTCGCCCTGTTGCTGCTCTGGCACACGCGTACGCTGGTTCTGACGGTATTCCTGGGAATTCTCTTCGCGCTCGCGGTGAGCTCGGGAGTGGATCGGCTGCAGCGTTGGAAGGTGCCGCGCGGAATCGGCGCTCCACTCATCGTTTTCACCTTCGTTGCGCTCGTGGCTGCATTCGGCAACTGGATCGGCCCCACGGTACGGCAGCAGACTACGGAGCTCCGGACCAAGCTTCCCGAGGCTCTCGGGAAGCTGGAGCAGTGGGTCCACTCACGCGGGGGCGGCGTCATCGCGACGATCATTGGCCTCGGAGAAGATGTCACTGCTCCTCCGCTCGCCAGCGCGGCGGATTCCGCGGCAGCGGTGCGGGCAGACAGCGTTATCGTTGTCACCGCTCCTGATTCGGCGAGTCGCGTCGCCATCGGGGCCTCGACGACCAAGCCTCCCGTGCCCTCGCTTCGCGACCGTCTGCTCATGCAGATCGGGGGAGCCAGGCGCTATTTCCTGCACTTTCTGGGATCGACTCTCGCGGTGCTGGGAGGAATCGTGCTCGTAATCTTCCTCTCGATCTATCTCTCGATCGACCCGTCGGTCTATCGCCGCGGACTCGTCCACCTCGTGCCGGAACGCGGGCGGAAGCAAACGGAACAGATTCTAACCGCGATTGCGATCACTCTCAGGAAGTGGCTGGTCACTCAGTTCATCGCAATGATCGTGATCGGCGCCGTGACTACAGTCGTGCTGATGGTGCTCAGGGTGCGAGCCGCGGTCCCGCTCGGGATTCTCGCCGGACTCCTGGAGTTCGTGCCAACCGTCGGGCCGATTCTCAGCTCTCTCCCGGCGATTGCAATGGGAATCGTTGATTCTCCTGAGAAAGCGCTGGCCGTCGCGATCGCCTACGTTGGGATTCAATTCATCGAAAACCACCTGCTGATCCCCATCCTGATGAAGGAGGGTGTCGATCTGCCACCGGCGCTCACGATAGTCATGCAGGCGCTGATGGCAATCATCTTTGGAATTCTCGGTCTCCTCGTCGCCGTTCCGCTGTTGGCGGCAGTCATGATAGCCACGCGGATTCTGACCAAGCACCATAGCGCCCCGGGAGCGACCGCGGCGACGAGGATGTAGCGCGACACAGTCCGCATCCCGAAATTAGGATCATGCGCTTCACCGATGTAATCATCACCGCACTCCAGCAGATCCGCGTCAACAAGCTGCGGTCGTTCTTCACCCTCGTCGGTATCATCGTGTCGGTCGCGTTCCTGGTCGCGGTGGTGGCGATCATCACGGGCATGAACGCCTACGTAAAGGAAAACCTGGCGAGCGCGCTCATCGGCGCCAATACCTTCCAGGTCAGACGAACTCCGATTCGCATCGGCTTGTTCGATGATGAGGAATGGCGGAAGCTGCAGAAGCGCCCGCGCATCACCGAAGCTGATGCGGAAACGGTGGTCGCGGCCGTGCCGGAAGCGGTCGCAGTCAGTCTCCAGTCTGGCTGGCCCTCGCCCATTGCTGACATCGTCTGGCGCAACAGGACCATGGGTGACGTGGTCATTTTCGGCGTCACCGCCCCGTACCAGATCGTTCAGGACTACGTCTTTGCCGGCGGACGACCGATCAGCGATTTCGATGTCCGTGAGCGCAGACCGGTGGCTGTTATCGGAGCCGATGTGGCTGAAAAGCTGTTCGAGAACGTGGATCCCATTGGGCAGGACCTGAGAATTCTGGGCCAGCACTACACGGTGATCGGCACCATCGCCAAGAAAGGTCGCGTGCTCGGCCAGTCCTTCGACGGATTCGTTCTGCTGCCACTCCCGACGTTCGAGATGCTATACGGCCGGCGAAAGACCAACACGGTCTCGGTCAAGATGCCGAACGCTATGTTGGTCGCTAGCGGAATGGAGCGCGCCAACGAGGCGATGCGCATCGCGCACCATCTCCGGCCGGGTGACGAGCCAAACTACTCTGTCGAGACCGCTGATGCACTCGTCGAGTTCTGGAAGAACCTGACCAAGATTTTATTCTCGGTGATTCCGGCAATTGTCGCGATCGGGGTCGTCGTCGGCGGAATCGTGATCATGAACATCATGTTGATGTCGGTGACGGAGCGCACACACGAGATCGGAGTGCGCAAAGCGCTCGGCGCCAAAGCCGCCGACATTCGGAAGCAGTTCCTTGTCGAGGCGATCGTGCTGGCGAGCATTGGTGGACTTTGCGGAGTCGCAGCCGGGTGGGGTCTGGCGTCTCTCGTGAGCCTCGCGTCTCCCCTTCCTGCCCGCGTAAGCCTGTGGTCCGTCATTCTAGCGCTCACCCTGGGTGCGAGCGTCGGCGTGCTGTTCGGAGTCTATCCCGCCTCGCGCGCAGCACAGCTTGATCCAATCGCCGCACTGCGCGCCGAATGATCATCACCGAGCGGATCAAGAGCAACGTGCAGATCGCCCTCGACACCCTGAGGGCGAACAAGCTGCGCTCCTCGCTCACGATTCTCGGCGTCGTCATCGGAGTGTCCACGGTGATGGCGATGGCGGCGATAGTTCAGGGCATTCAGGATCAGATCGTCCGCACCATCGAGATCGCTGGCCCGACTACGTTCTACGTCGTGAAGGTCTTCTCTCAGACGCCGGTAAATCCGGACCGGCTCCCGAAATGGATCAGGGTGCGACCAGACCTCGTCGAGGAGGAAGCCGAACGCATCAGGCAGCTGCCCGAGATCTCCTATGCCGCGATGTGGGCACAGGCAAATGGCAGGCTCACGTACGGGGCGCAGCACACCCAGTTCATCCTCATCATGGGCGCCGACGACAGATATCAGGAGATACAGGGCGGTGAGCTGCTGGTTGGGAGGTGGTTCACCCAGGCGGAGCTCGCCTCGGGGGCCAACGTCGCCGTGCTCGACGAAAACGCGGCGCGCAAGCTTTTCGGACGAGAGGCGGTGCTGGACAAGATGATCAGGGTCGGAGGACGGCCGGCAAAAGTGATCGGTCTGTACGCACAGCCCGGGAACATCTTCTCCCCACCCGGCCAGGACATCGGCGCGATCGTCCCGTACCAGATGCTCGACCATCAGTTCACGATCGACAAGACGAACGCGCTCTACATTCCGGTCAAGCCCAAGAAAGGCGTGACGACCGCTGAGGCGCAGGAGGCGGTGACGATTGCGCTTCGCGAGATGCGGCGCCTGCATCCGGCGGACAAGAACAACTTCGATCTGATCACCCAGGATCAGATCCTCGACACCTTCAACAAGATCACGGGAGTGTTCTTTCTGGTGATGATCGTGCTGTCGAGCGTCGGCCTGCTCGTCGGCGGCATCGGCGTGATGGCAATCATGATGGTGTCGGTGACGAGCCGAACGCGTGAGATCGGCATCCGGAAAGCGCTGGGCGCGACGAAGCGGGAGATCCTGTTCCAGTTCCTGGTTGAAGCGGCGACTCTCACCGGGTTCGGCGGCGTCCTCGGCATCCTGATCGGCCTGGCATTCGGTAGGGTCGCGACCCTGGCGATGAAGATCGACGCTGCGGTCCCGATTGGGCTAACCGTCATCGCGGTGATGGTGTCCGTCAGCATCGGGCTCGTCTTCGGAATCCTTCCGGCACAGAGGGCGGCGAGGCTCGACCCGATCGACGCATTGCGTTACGAGTAGGGCGTTGGTCAAGGAAGTATCCCCGCCGGTCGGGCGCGGGTAACTTTCGCGCATGAAGCACATCGACATCCTTGCAATTGCCGCCCATCCGGACGACATCGAGCTTATCTGCGGGGGAACGTTGATCCGAGCGAGTATGCTCGGGAGGTCGACCGGGATTCTCGATCTCGCCGCGGGGGAAATGGCGAGTCGCGGGACCCCGGAGCTTCGCGCCAAGGAAGCTGCCAGAGCGGCGAAGGTGATGGGTGTCTCGGTGCGTGAGAACCTCGGGTTTCCGGACGGCGGGATCGAGAACACGCCTGAGACTCGCGCCAAGATCGCCGTGGTAATCAGAAGACTTCAGCCCGAGATAGTGATCACGCACTCCCTGCACGGCCGGCATCCCGATCATCCCATCGTCGCCCAGCTCGTGCGCGATGCGTGCTTCGTCGCCGGCCTCAGGAAGGTAGAACCGAAGGTTCCGGCCCACCGCCCGCGCAAAGTTCTGCACGCACTGTCTTTCCGCGAGGACAACCAGAAACCGACGTTCGTCGTCGACATCAGCGATTCATTTGAGAAAAAGCTGGAAGCGATAGGATGCTACGAATCGCAGTTCGGTGAGGCGGTTCAGGCCGGAGAAGTGTACCCGAACGGGGAGCCCTTGCATGACCTGATCAGGCACCACGCGGCACATTACGGCTCGCTCATCCGCTGCCGTTACGGCGAGCCCTTTTTCACGACTGAGACAATGCGCGTCGACGACGTCGCGGCGCTCGAGGTCTCGACGTTTTGATGGAAAAGAGCCGCAAGGCGCAGCCGGCGCCTCCCGCAAAGAAATCAGGAGCCGACGAGTTGACCTATGCCTCTTATCTAGCTCTCGACGAGCTGCTCCAGCTCCAGCGCCCCCGGTCGAAACCGGAGCACCCCGACGAGCTGCTCTTCATCATCGTCCACCAGGCGAGCGAGCTGTGGTTCAAGCTCATTCTTCACGAGCTCGATGGACTCGTCGCGCTGCTCGAAGCGAAAGACACGCTCGGCGCGCTGACATCGGTCCGGCGGGTCAACGCACTCGTCAATATCGTCACCGGGCAGCTTTCGGCGCTCGAGACGCTCCCGCCGCAGCGATTCGCGCAATTCCGCGAGTACCTCGGCACATCGAGCGGGTCGCAGAGCGTCCAGTTCCGAGCCATCGAAGCAATGTCGGGGATGCGCGGCGAGCATTTTCTGCAAGTGCTGCGGCAGCATGGAGAGATCGCGCCGCAGGTGAAGGAAGCCCTGTCCAGGCCAACACTCCAGCAGCTCTACGACGATCTACTCATCGCGCACAACGTAACTCTCGAGGACGTCTACGCCGAGACGAACCAGCGTCCGCTTCAGATGCTGGCGGAGGGGTTGCTCGAATACGAGCAGGGATTTGCATTATGGCGATTCCTTCACGTTCAGCTGGTCGAGAGAATCATCGGACCTGCGACTTCCGGCACCGGCGGCACCCTCGGCTCGAAATATCTGCAGAAGACCATCTCACAGCGGTTCTTTCCGAAGCTTTGGGAGGTCAGGGGCAGGTTCTTCAAAGGGTAAAGCCTAACTTACGCAACGCTGATGATCGCCCTCGCTCGCCCCGACATCCACCCTTAAATTGCGACCATGTCTCCCGCTCCAAATCCGATCTACCTCGACCACGCGGCTACTACGCCGGTGCGCGAAGAGGTTTTCGAGGCGATGAAGCCATTTTTCGGGCCGCGCTTCGGCAACCCCTCCAGCACGCATCGCTGGGGACGCGAAGCGCGCGCGGCGTTGGACGAGGCCCGCGAACGGGTGGGCCGATGCCTAGGCGCACGACCGGACGAGATCTGCTTCACTTCCGGTGGTACAGAGGGCGATAACCTCGCCATCCTGGGCGCGTGGCGGGTGCTCAAAGCGAAGGGACGCAACGCGGTCGTCACGACGCCGATCGAGCACAAGGCGATTCTTGGCGCGGTACACCAGGCGGCACGGGAAGGCGCCGAAGAGCGCATGCTCTCGATGACCCCGGACGGGGTCATCGACCTTGAGTCGTTCGACGAGCTCGTCGACGACGCGGTCGCCGTGTGCTCGACCATGTGGGTCAACAATGAGATCGGCTCGATCCAGCCCGTTCCGGAGCTGGCGGCGAAGGCCAAGCAGCGAGGCGCGCTCGTCCATACCGACGCCGTGCAGGCGTTCGGCAAGATTCCGATCGATGCACAGAAGCAGCAGTTCGATTTCCTCACCATTTCGGGACACAAGTTCGGCGCACCAAAGGGAATCGGCGCTCTCTTCATCCGGCGTGGCACCGCCTTGGAGCCACTGATGCATGGGGGGACCCAGGATCGCGGGCGCAGGCCGGGTACGGAGAACGTCGCAGCAGCTGTCGGCCTCGCCCGCGCCGCTGAGCTGACCTTGGCCGAGTGCGAGGCCCATTGCGCGCGTCTCAGAAGGCTGCGCGAGAAACTGGAGTCCGGAATTCTCGCCCGCGTTCCTGACGCCGTCATCCATGGCAGAGGAGCCGAGCGCGCTCCGCATATCGTCAACGTGTCCGTGCCGGGAACCGACAGCGAGTCACTGTTGATGGCGCTGGATCTCCGCGGAATCGCCGCGTCAGGCGGCTCCGCGTGCCAGAGTGGAAGCATAAGCCCATCTCACGTCCTTACCGCCATTGGCGTCCGACCCGATTTGGCAAACGCCGCGATCCGCATGAGCCTGGGAACACTCACGACCGACGAGTGCATCGACCGCGTCATCGAGGTTTTCCCCGCGCTGGCCGCCAAAGCGCGACAGCTCGCAACGGCAGAATGATGAAGGCACGGGAAAGGGTGTTGGTCGCCATGTCGGGCGGAGTCGACTCATCGGTCGCCGCTGGCATCCTGGTCGAGCAAGGATACGACGTGGTCGGGGCCACCATGAAACTGTTCTGTCATGGTGACGACGTTCCCGATCGCCCCTGCTGCTCTCTCGACTCTGTCAACGACGCGAGGCGGGTGTGCGAGCAGCTCGGGATTCCTCACTACGTGCTCAATCTCGAGAGCCGCTTCGGACACGACGTCGTCGCAAATTTTGTCGACGAGTATGCGCGCGGACGCACGCCAATCCCATGCGTGCGGTGCAACACCTTCACCAAATTCCGCGATTTCCTGAAGAAGGCTGACGCAATCGATGCGCGGTGGATTGCCACCGGCCACTACGCGCGGGTCGTCGACCGCGAGCTACGACGCGGCGTTGACGAGAACAAGGACCAGACGTACTTCCTGTGGGGAATCGATCGAGCTGTGCTCTCGCGGTTGATTTTGCCCGTCGGCGAGCTCGATAAGTCGCAGACGCGTGCTCGCGCGCACGCGATCGGGCTCGAAGTGATCGCGGAAAAGCCCGAGAGTCAGGAGATCTGCTTCGTACCGGACGGTGACTATGCACGAATCCTGGAGCAGCGACTACCGGCCGGCGCGCCGGCATTGACGCGCGGGCCAATCGTCATGTCGAGCGGGGCCGTGGTCGGTGAGCACAACGGCTTCGCGCGCTACACGATCGGCCAGCGACGCGGGGTTCCCGGCGGCTTTGCGAATCCGATGTATGTCATTGCGATTCGTCCGGCTGAGCGGGCTGTCGTTATCGGCACACGCGACGAGCTGCTGGGGAGCGGAATCATCGCGCGCGAGGTCAATTGGCTGACCGATTCCCCGGGGGTCGGGGACAGCGTGTGCGTGCGGGTTCGTCACAGAGCGCCGCTCGCCCGGGCGGAGATCGTGCGACTCGACAGCGGCGAGATCGAGCTCGCGCTCGACGAGCCGGTGTCGGCAATCACACCAGGACAGTCGGTCGCCTTCTACGACGGCTACCGGGTGCTGGGCGGCGGCTTCATCGAGTCGTCGCGTCCAAAGCGAGGGGCATTACCGGTTCTCGCGGCGTAAAAACGAGCGATCGCGCCAATGCGGGCTCGGCGGAAAATCTTTGGAAGAGGGATCTCATGATTAGTGCTCTACGCCTCATCAGCGTGCTTGTACTGGTGTCCTCGCGCGCGACCGCTCAGGAGCCTAGTCCGTTCCCTCCTCCCAAGGCGGAGCCACCCATCATCACTCCCGGCAAAACCAATGCGGATCCGCCGTCGGATGCGATTGTCCTTTTCGGGGGCAAGGATCTCTCGCGTTGGCGCGGAAAGGACGGGGTTCCAGCCAAATGGACGATCCGTGACGGCTATATCGAAGTCGGCGCTGGAGCCGGCGACATCACCACCGTCGATAAGTTCGGCGATGTTCAGCTGCACATCGAATGGGCAACACCGGCCCTGCCCAAGGGTGAGGGGCAGGAGCGCGGCAACAGCGGCGTTTTCCTGATGGAGCGGTACGAGGTCCAGGTCCTCGATTCATACGACAACAAGACCTACTATCACGGGCAGGCAGCGTCGGTTTACAAGCAGCACGCTCCGTTGGTAAACGCGTCGCGCAAGCCGGGAGAATGGCAGGCCTACGACATCGTCTTTCACGCGCCGAAGTTCGACGAACAGGGCAAAGTGATCGAGCGCGCACGCGTCACGGTGATTCACAACGGAGTTCTGGTCCAGAACAACGTCGAGATCTACGGCATCACCTATAACGATCGTCCAGCCCTTTATATCGCGCACGATCCGCAGCAACCGCTTCGCCTCCAGGATCATGGCAATCCAGTGCGCTACCGGAATATCTGGATTAGGCGGCTGTGAGTCCCGACTCCGCGGCGGCTGCCCCGGGCTCGGCGGCGGCCTCACGCGTTGAGAGCCAGAATATCACAAGGGAACCAACGGCGAGCAGCGCCGCGGCGAGGAACGCCGCTCCGGGTACGTGAATGCTCGATTCAGGCGCGGTGAAGCGTGCGAACAGATGCGTCATAATCGGTGGCCCGATGATCGCGGCCAGCGAGAAAAGGCTCGCGACTGCACCCTGGAGTTCTCCCTGTGCGTTCGGGCTGATGCGATGCGACATGAACGCATTCATCGTGGGCATCACGATCGCGGCGAAGAACCACGTCACCAGTAGTGCAAACATCATCCAGCTCGCAGTCGCAAGCCCGAATCCGGCGTAACCGAGCGTACCCGACACAATGCCGATAAGTGCGGCACGACGCTCTCCGAGTCGCGGCACCAGACGGCGCATGACGATTGCCTGGCTCGAGGCCATCACGACTCCGACAGCCGCGAATGACGCTCCAATCATCGCTTCGGACCAACCGAATCTGAGCTTCGTATAAAACGCCCAGGTACTGGGCATCACCTGATTACCCAGTCCCCATAAGAAGAGCGCGCACAAAACCCCGAGAACCACCGGATGCTTTTTCATCTGTGCGAGGGTGCCGAGTGGGTTGGCGCGCCGCCACTCGAAAGCGCGCCGCCTCTCCGGAGGAAGCGATTCCGGAAGCACGAAGAATCCGTAGCAAAAGTTGATCAGACTGAGCGCTGCCGCGGCGAAGAACGGCGCGCGTGGCCCGAGAGTGCCGAGGAGCCCGCCGATCGCGGGCCCGATGATGAAGCCAATCCCAAAGGCGGCACTGACGACGCCGAAGTTCTGAGCTCGCTTCTCCGGCGGACTGATGTCGGCTACGTAAGCGTAGGCCGGCGTGAACGAGGCGCCCGCGGCGCCCGCAATCGCGCGGCCGACGAAGAGCCACGCCAGCGTCGGCGCGAATCCCATGATGATGTAGTCGATCCCCAACGCGCCGATCGCAAACAGAAGCACGCGCCGACGCCCATAACGGTCCGAGAGATTCCCGAGGATGGGAGCGCAGATGAACTGCATCACCGCGAACACAAATCCGAGCCAGCCGCCGTACACCGCCGCGCGGCTGAGGCTCTCTCCAGTCAGCTCGACGAGCAGTCTCGGATACACTGGCATGATCAGTCCGAAGCCTATGGTGTCGAGCAGCAGCGTCACCGCGATGAAGGCAAGCGCGTGTCTGGTGTTCCGAACGGGAGTAGCCTGTTCCTCGGGCTCCATCGAGCGTTACTGTGTTAGTGAGTGGAATCGCGGCGGTCAGCGCGCGACGTGGACGTTCACGTTCGGCGTTTCCAGCTTCATGAAAAGTCTCAGCCACAATGCGAGGTGCATCTCCTGCGCGCGAGCACAGCTGATGTCGCCGAGGTCCATCACCTCCTGCCAGCCGAATCCGGTTTTGAGGATGTTGATGACTTCCGCCTTCGCGCCGGCGTCATTCCCGGAGACGAACATAGTGTGGACGCCAGGAATGATAGATGGGTCGACCATCACGGCGGCCGTGACCGTGTTCAGCGTCTTGACCACTTTGCAAGTTGGAAACGTCCGCTGGATCTGCTCCCCGACTGAATCGGTGTTGCAGACGGACAGCGTCGGAGGCATCCCCTTCGAGAAGTCGAGCGGATTGGCGACATCAACGAGAACTTTCCCCTGCAGGTTCTTCGCTCCGGCCGCTTTCAATGCTTCCAGGGACGCCATTCCGGAAGTGCAGTTGAACACGATCTCGCCGTGCGCCGCCGCGTCCGCGAAGGTGCCCTCTGATGATTTGCTACCCGTCTCCTTCACCCAGGCTTTCGATTTCTCGCCGCCGGCGGTGCGAGAGCCCCATTCGCACATCGTGTCCGAGCTTCGCGAGCTTGGTGCCGAGTGTCTTCCCTACCACACC
The DNA here is from genome assembly GCA_030774675.1 of Gemmatimonadota bacterium. Classification (GTDB taxonomy): domain Bacteria; phylum Gemmatimonadota; class Gemmatimonadetes; order Gemmatimonadales; family Gemmatimonadaceae; genus UBA4720. The sequence continues at coordinate 22,943 of JALYKQ010000299.1, forward strand.
GGTTCCCAGAATGCCTATTCTCATAAGACCTGCCGAAATACGTGTTGACCCGGGATGGCTAGTACTTCATCCCTCCTGACTCCGCGAACTCCTTCATCATTCGTTCCTGGTCTTCAGACAACTTCTCGGGAACCTGGATCGATACCTCGACGATCAGATCGCCCTTCTTGTCGCCCTTCTGAATTCCCTGTCCCCTCACTCGGAACCGTTTCCCGGAGGGTGTGCCCGGCGGGATCTTGATCGCCACCTTTCTCCCATCGAGAGTGCGCACACTGATCTTCGTTCCCAGCGTCGCCTGGGCGATGTTGAGCGGTACCGTCGCGATCACGTCGAGGCCGTCGCGCCGATAGAACTTGTCGGGCAGCACGTTGAAGGTGATGACGAGGTCGCCCGGCGGTCCGTTTGCGTTCCCCTTTCCTCCTTGTCCTTTCAACCTGATTTTCGATCCGGTATCGATTCCAGGGGGGACATTCACCAAAACTTTCCGCCTCACCCGAACCTCACCGCTCCCCTGACAGGTGGGACACGGCTCAGTGGGAACCTGGCCTTTGCCGAGACAGACCGGACAGGGGCGGTTTACCGCGAACCCGCCCTGACCGAACGAGATCACGCCACGGCCGTTGCACTCCGGGCAAGTCGTGAGCTGTGCGCCAGGCGCGGCCCCGGAACCGTGACAGGTGCTGCATTCTTCGCTCACTTCGAGCTCGATCGGCACCTTTCCGCCGCGAGCGGCGGTGCGGAACGGAATGTCGAGGTTCGCTTCGACGGTTTGCCCCTTCTCCGGGCCGCGCGGGCGTGAGCTTTGACGCGCCTCGCCGCCGCCGAACATCGAGCTGAAAAGATCGCCGAGGCCTCCCAGTCCCCCGATGTCGAAGTCCTCGAAATTTATGCTTTGCGCGCCGCCATGAGCGCCCGCTCCGCGCGCTGACCTCGCGCCACTTCCAAACCCGCCAAATCCTCCCCCATCGAACGCACCCAGCCGGCGCATCTCGTCGTACTGCTTCCGCTTTTGAGGATCGCTGAGGACGTTATTCGCTTCGGAGATCTCCTTGAAGCGATCCGCGGCCTTCGCATCGCTCGCATTCGCGTCGGGGTGAAACTTCTTGGCGAGCTTTCGATAAGCCTTCTTGATCTCGTCCTGAGAGGCGTTGGAGCCTACGCCGAGTACGGCGTAGAAATCTTTCTTCGGAGCCATTTCCGATCAGCGCGCGAAGACGGTCAGCCGTTCCACTGCTTCACGACCACCCGCGCCGGTCGAAGCAGCTGCGACTTGAACACGTATCCGGGCTGATATACGCGAGAGACGACGTGGTCGTCTTCCTTGGCTGAAGTGGGCTCTGTAGCGACTGCCTCGTGCAGCGCTGGGTCGAAGGTCTCACCAACGGGATTTATGATCTCGAGGCCGGCAGCCCCCAGCGACTTGAGCAGCTTCTTCTCGACCATGTCGACGCCCTGCACGACCGTCGCGGCATCGGTAGTCGCCGGATCCACGTGCGCGAAACGGGCGACGTCGTCCAGTGCTTCGATGAGTTGGCGCACCAAATCGGCTTGCGCCCGGGTTCCAGCATCCGAGCGCTCCTTCGCCGATCGCTTCCTGTAGTTGTCGTACTCGGCGGCGAGTCTCAGGTACCTTTCCCGTTCGCTGGTGAGATCCGATTCCGGGGGACTCTCCGTTGCGCCCGCGCTCGTGGCAGCGCCGCTTCCGTCGGCTGCCACAGTGCCGTCCGAGTCATCGAACGCCGGGTCGGAAGCCTCGCCACTGGCAGCGTTGCCGTCTGGTGCGAAGTCGTTCTCAGACCCCATGACGTCCTGCTCGGAGAGCGGCGTCTGCTCTCCCTTTTTCTTCGAATGTCTCATCTGCCTAAGTTAACCGTGTGAGAGTGCGCGCCGCACCATCTCGAGCGCAGCTTGAGCAGCGCGCTGCCTGATCTCTGCGCGATCCCCTCCAACATGGAAACGCCGTGCCTTGACCTCCGAAGCATGCACAGCAATCCACACCAATCCCACGGGCTTTTCGGCCGTCCCACCGCCCGGCCCGGCAATCCCTGTCACCGATACCCCGACATCTGCGCCCAGCCTTTCCCGCACCCCGGTCGCCATCTGCACCGCCACTTCCTCGCTTACGGCCCCGAACCGGTCGAGGTCCTCGGCCCGGATACCCAGCAGGTTCCGTTTCACGTCGTTGTGATAGGCGATCACTCCGCCCAGAAACACATCGCTCGAGCCAGGAACGCTGGTGAGCCGCTCCCCGACCA
>JALYKQ010000300.1 GCA_030774675.1 Gemmatimonadota bacterium
CCTTGATGCGACGCCGCCCAATCGCACTCACCTCACTTCTGCTGCTGTTCTTCATTTGCGCAGGCGCCTCGTCGGCGCAGGAGCAAGGGCGAAAGCCGAAGCGCCAGGCGCCCTACTTCGTTGGCAACTTCAACACGTGCGACTTTTCCCAGTGGCACATGCAGGGACCGCAGGCGTCCTTCCGGATCGTCCGCACACCAAAGACAGAAGGCAGATGCGCAGCCGCGCTGACCATCGGCCCTTGGGCATCAGGCGGACTCGGGAATCCGCAGGCCGACGGAGCGGCGCTTTGGCTTCCACCTGCTCCATACGGCACGATGGGAAGGACTGTCTGGCAGCACTTCTCGATTCAATTCGCTCCGGGTTTTCGCGCTGTTCAGGGCGAGTGGAACCTGTTCATCGAATGGCATAACGACGGCGGTTGGGAGAAGTTTCCCGCTCTACGCTTTGAATTTGCGAATCTCTGCTGGATGGTCAGCAGCCAGAACGGGGTCCAGCGGATCAGGATGCGAATCATGGGCGGATTGTCCACCGCTCCGCGCACAATCCGCATCGACGGGCCGCGGCTTCGAACCGGTCACTGGTACGACTTCCGCGCCCGGACGGTCTGGTCGCCGGATCCGACGAAGGGAATGGTTGAGTGGTGGCTCGACGGGAAGCGACTGTACTCGCACCACGCACCCACGCTGTACACGCGACCGGACGGCAATGTGAGCACTGTCTATTTCATCGAAGATCATTACCGTCGGCATGCGGATTCGAATACGACGATGTTCTTCGATGGAACCCGACTCGGCCCGACCCGGGCGTCCGTTCGCTACTAAGAACGTCGCCGATGCGGTTTATGCGAGTAGCTACGCCGATCTCGAAGCGCGGATACTTGCTACGGGAGCTAGTAGAGCTGCACGAGCTCGATCTTGCTGAGGAGCCATCGGGACACCGCCGGCTCTAACACAGACCAGTTTGCAATGACCAGCTGCACGGTACTTGGGCGCTTTACGGAGAATGGCACCGCCATTGCCCCTGGCGAGCGGCTCTGGCCGTACCAGTAGAAGCCTTGGCCGAGCCACTTGTTCGTGCGTTCGTCTACTGCCCCAAACGAGATCCCGCCGTCGATGATATCGCCGTGCAGCCGGAGCAGGTAAGGCCCTCGTCCGAGCGTCACTTTGGCCGTTAGCTCGTAGCCGAAGGAACTGCGGGCTGTCCGGACTCCAAGGCCTGCTCGGGTCCGCGTTGCCTGCACGTCGTTAGCGAGGAACCAGCCCTTCGAGCTGCTCCTGAGGTTCCAGCTGAAGCGGGCGTTAGCCACCGGGAACTTGCTCATCCTCACCAGCGGCGAAGCCAACGCCGCGTAGCTCTTCGCTCTCTTCTCGCCGACAGACAGGCTGCGGATGAAGACGCGCCTGATGTTCCACAGCGATACCGCGTCTGGAAAGGCCCAATTCGACAAGATTATGCGAACTTGCTGATGGCGTCCGAGTGTGAGAGGGCGCACCATCAGTGGCGCGTCCCGTCTGCGACGCCACTCACCCGCGGAGAAGAAGCTATTCCCCAGGCACGTAGATCCGCGCTCAGCACCGAGTCCCAGTCCGCCTTCAACTACACGGCCTTCAACAACAATCTCATATGCGCCGGCAGCCAATGATACTGCAGGTGAGCTCAATTGCTTCTCGAAATTCTTCGCCCCCGTTCGGAGAGCAGTCCCTCTGTACCCGCCCGCGCGAACATCGCTCGCATGGATCACGCGCCAGCCGTCAGGCATGCGATCCATAAAGCTCCAGGAGACGAGCTTGTTTGACTCGACAGGCTCCGTGGCCTTCGTAAGGCTCGAGTAACGGTTCTCATAGTACGCGAGTGCCGCCGCTGATACGGACGCCGTCGCGGCGCGGCGGAGAATCGGCAGCGTCTTCTGCGGCTTTTTGGGCGCGAAGTGGAATCCTGTCAGAAGCACTAGGGCCGTCGCTCCCAGGCATGCCATGGCCACGCCGGTTGCGGTAATGCGGATAGAAATCGGGGGACGGGATATCCTCATGCGTGACCCGTCGCTAGAACCGTCACCAGGGCGGCACCGCACGCCGCAATCGCAAGCGCGAGCCCGATGTCGCTAATCGCCGTTGGTCCCCGGCCGTTAGGCGAGCGACGTAGTGCCGTGCCTGCCGCAGCCGCGCCTAGAGAAAATGCGATGGCCGGGGAAACGTACAGCCCGGCAATGCCCCGAAGGCCCATAAGCGATAGCATCGCAAGGACAACCGGAAGCGCGGAGAACACGTGCTGTCGCGACGCGGATGTCGTGACCATCCGGAAAATCCTACTTCGAGATCCAGGCATCGCTGTCGGGCGGCGAGCAGCCACACGGCCGCTTCTGCCGAACCAGACTCACAGATTGGATTCGCCAACGTGACGATTTGGATGCCGGCGCCCAGTTGGACAAGACGAGCTGGACCTTCGCACCCGCCGCAAGGCTAAACTTCGCGAACATCCGGCCGTTCTCGAAGTTCGTCTGCGAGTGCTGCTGTTGGGCGGAGTAGAGGTTTTCGACAACGAAGTGGTTCATCGTGACGTCCAACACTTCGAGTGCAAGTCCACCCGTGCGCACTTCGCCGTGGACAAGAACGCCATATGCGCCCGGGCGTAGGTCGAGAACAGGTGAGACGACCTGGTAGCCGAAGCTCTGATCGGTTGTCAATACATCCACGTGCGTCCGATGTTTACTCCACGCCCGAACCCCCACTAACGACCACTGCGCTGGCCGTTGGCCAAAAGCCCATGTTCTGAGAGTGGAGCCATGTCCTACCGGCAAGCGCGCCAGTTCGTGGGTCCGACTGAATTGATAGGCGCTCTCAGCCCGCACGGAATCCGTGACACGGTTGAGTGCTATGGCGAGAGCATACACACCGACTAGAATTACAATTGACCACCCGACGGCTCGCTTGTTCCGCGCGCAGGCGACAACGAGGCGCAGCAGCGCTCTTCGCGCCGCCGCCCGTGCTTCCGCGAGCGGCAAGCGAGTCCGGAACCGAGCGGACTGCAATACCGCTGAACCCCAGTTGAGCCCGGCCACAGCTACCCGCGGCCAAGGAATCAGCGTCGCGAGCCACAGGATCACGAAGAGCCAAGCAAGTCCCCACGCGCCTAGCCATGCAGTTTCGTATTGCAGTGACGGCCCAGCAAGAACGGGTGGAATGAGCCCAACAATGAAAGAAGGCACGAGCAACAACACAACCCGCCGAATCTCTCTCCGCATCGAGGCGGTGACCAACAACATCGCTGGCAACAGCAAAACTGCGAGCCAGAACCTGCGAAAGCCATCTGCCACGACGACCGTCGCTTTTGCCAAATATCCGCGGATGGCGAACCCGGGATGTTTGCGAACAAAGTCAAGGTACACCGTTCGAATCGTTCGTTCATACCCTCGAGACAAGTACACCACTGAGGGATCTTTACGCTTTACGGCTTCAATCGCGATAGCATCGTCATATTTTATACCGTATCTGTTGGGAAGGAAACCAAGTCCAATGTATGCCGAATGCCAAAGCGTATGACTACCGGGATATTTCTGGCTGAGGTTAACACCAGCGCTGGTGTCTCGATAATGTCTAATCCCATGCAGTGCAAACCCGTTGATTGCATTATATGCAACTACAAGTACAGCCACGAGGATCGCACGTGAAACCCACTGTCGTGCGCGGAGGAAGACGACAATAACAGCGGAGAGGAAAATCGGGAGACCTGATTGCGACCTGATCGATGATGCGAAGCTCGCGATAAGCATCACGCCCGAAAGCAATCCCAAAGTTGCTCGCCCCCAGTGCCGATATGCGAGCATGATTAGCGGCAAGCAAAATAAGATGCACCACGCTGAAACCCAATAGATGTCTTGGATCGCGAGAAAACGGAACTGGAGCAGCACCAGAATAGGCGATATCAACGCAGCTGCTACCGATGACAGCACTTCGAACCAGATGATCGGATACGCAGCTAGCAGAAGCGCGAAAGCCGCTATGAAAAACCACTTGAGAAGTTGAATCGAGTCAGATGTCCCGACGGCGTGCCCGAGCAGCGAGAGGTACAAAATGATTCCTGGATCATCGCCGGCTTCTGCCGGAACAGGTACGTTTCCCGCGTAGGAAAGCAGTGGCGGCCCTCCATGATTCAGGACGCTGATCGACTTCTGAATCGCCTCTTGACGTGCGCCCATAAGCTTGATCGAGTCCTGGGGTGTATGGGCGAAGACGAAGATGCCAAAAAGCGCTATGAGGATGCCATAACCAGCAAGAAAGGCTCGAGGATGCGCCGCGATCTTCGCGAGGGTCGGGCTGAAAGGCGGCACTGGGCCGAAGGCAGGCGCAACGCTCTCGTCGCGGGCACCGCGAGAACCGAGGTCGCCGGCATGATCCGACGGTACGCTAATCGCTGAAGTGTACTACGTGCGTGAGCGCCGTCTGCGCGCCAGTCGAACAGCTTTGGTGCCGCGCGGCGGACCCTAGTTGATGCCCAAGCGCGCACGAGTTTCACGCCCTCCTGCGGCGCCTACGCGTGTCGGCGACCTCTCCTCGCTCCGCGGAGCGGAGTACTCAAAATGGGCTCAAACGATTTGAACGCCCCCACATCCTCGCGCGTCTGAGCCCTTCCGCTGCTGCGGAGCGGCCTTACGCCCGGCTGCCGGCGGCACGCGTGCAGTCCTGGCGGAGCGGAAGTTCGTCACCCGCCTCGTTCTTTAGTAAGCGATTTAACGGCTGATCCTGCTTAAAGCGCCGCGCATTTGTAACTCGTGAGGTAGAACCGCTCCGACACCAACACCGCTACAACCAAGGTCGGACGTGACACCTTTATGGTTTGGCTGCAACGAGGTACTGGGCTCCAAGCGGAAAACGGCTTAAACGGCGCTCAAGTACTCGAAGCGCGCGGTGTCGCCACGGAAAAAAAATGATGTAGCGTTGCTCTTGGACATGAAGACCGGCGGTTACTAGCAATCGCCGCGCCGCGGTCGCCCTGAGGAGCACGACGCCGCGGTCGAACTCACATCTGTGGACAGCCATCCGCGTCAGCGGGTTGTACGGGTTGTGCTCGAAAAGCAGAACGACGCCGCCCTCTCTCGTCACGCGGCCAAGCTCGCCGACGAATCGTTGGCGATCAGCCGGTCCCACATGATGAAGGACGCAGATCGCAAACGTGACGTCGAACGTCCCGTCGTCGTACGGAAGTGTCTCACCGTCATACATGTCATAGCGCACGGATGGATTCGCACGCGCCGCTGTGTCGACGACGCCTTGTGACACATCGACGCCACACAACTGGCGAAATGCTCCCGACAAATACTCATCCGTGGCGCCGATACCGCAACCCACGTCGAGTGCGCTCAACGATGCCGGCGCGCCGCATTGCCGTCGAACGACCTCGAGAAGATCACGCGCCTTTGCCTCGGTAAAGAACGCCAACTCCTGGCCCACGAACGCGATCGACTGCTCGACCTGCTCTCGATAAGAGTCGCGGTAGTCATCGAAGTTCGCCAGCAGGACCTACTCTCGTGACACGCGCTCTGCGCCCGGGGGCTCGCGGCGTGGGATCGACCAAATGGCTCGTTTTAGATCCTCGGCAAGCTCGCCGAGGCCGATCGACGTGCTGACGATGTAGAGGGGACGGTTCTTCGTCTCGTCGTAAACGCGCGCAACGTACTCGCCGATCACCCCGAGAACGACGAGCTGTACCCCTCCAAGAAAGCTGGTGACGAAAACAAGGGAGGCCCAGCCAGGGATCACAAACACGTCCGCGAATTTCAGGAGCAATGCGGTGATTCCGCCAAGGAAGGAAGCGATCGACACGACAAAGCCGAAATTCAGAGCAAGTCGCAGCGGTGCGCTGGAGAAGCTAATGATGCCGTCAGCTGCGAATTTGATCATCTTTCGCAGCGGGTATTTCGTCCTGCCGGCAAACCGCGCAGCCCGCGAATAGCGGACGCCTGTCTGCCTGAAGCCAATCCAGCTGAACATCCCCCGCACGAAGCGATTGTTTTCACGCATCGCCCTGTACGCATCGAGTGCCTTTCTGTCAACAAGCCGAAAGTCGCCAACGTCCGAGGGAATTTGCACACGGGTGAGCTTCCGCAGGAGGCGATAGAAGAACGCAGCCGTTAGCAGTTTGAACCGACTCTCGCCGGCTCGGTGCTCACGGATCGCATACACGACTTCAAAGCCCTCGCGCCAGCGCTGAGCCATAGCGAGCGCGACCTCCGGCGGGTCCTGAAGATCAGCGTCCATGACGACGATCGCTTCGCCCGATGCGTGGTCGAGTCCTGCGGTAATGGCGATTTGATGGCCAAAATTGCGCGAAAGCTGAAGCACCTTGAAACGCGGATCGCGAGCCGCAATCTCAGCCATCAAGGCGAAACTGCCGTCCTGGCTACCGTCGTCAACGAAGATCACTTCGGCCGTACCATCAAGCCGCTCGAGAACGCCGCGCAAGCGCTCGCAGAGCCTCGGAAGCGTCTCCTCCTCGTCGTAAATCGGCAAGACGAATGAGTACTCGGGATTAGAATCCACCACTACGACTCCTCAAAGAGGTATTGAGTCGACTGAAGGGACAGATTGCGGTCCTTCGTACGAGGACAGGCGTCTGACGCAACTGCTCCGTCGCGAAGCGCGGCGCGCGGAACCCGATGCATGAGTCGGACGCGTGCCGCCCGTGGCTAAGCCTATAGTGAGGTGTCGTAGTCACCCGCAGCCCCAAGAAGGGTACCCAGAAGCTCATCCTTTTGGGCTGCGGCCAGATCTGCGGCCAGATCGGTGGAGTTGGAACTGAAGAACGGATGAGAGCGGGCATCTTCGCGGCATACGTTGTCGTCTACGGCGTTGTGAACGCCGGTGGGCTCCTGCTCCTCCGGTCCGCCCTTGGATCCGGGTCACGCGATGGAGTTCGTGGCCTGGTTGCCGATCCTCGCTTGCTCGGTGGCGCGGCCCTCTACGCGCTCGGCTTTGTGATGTGGCTTGCCACGCTCACCCGGTACCAGCTCTCGATCGTCTACCCGATCTTCGTGGGAGTTGGTTATTGCTCGGTGGTTCTCGCGGCGTTTCTGTTCCTCCACGAGCACGCCTCAACCGAAAAACTCGTCGGGATCTCGCTGGTCGCCCTCGGCCTCGTCTTCGTGGTGCGGTAGAGCGAGGCAGAAAGTAACCCGACCTCGATAGGTATCGGTCTCTGCACCTTCGCATCGTCCCACGGGTGACTCAAGGACCTTTACGCTGTCCGCGGGTGAGGCCGCTGGCCTGTGGGGCATAGGAATCTGGTCGGGCCAGAAAGCGAGGCCGCGAGTTCGGCGTCGCTCGAGTTCGGACGGCGGGGCCTCAGGCACCTTCTGCGCTCGCAGATAACGCGCCAAGCCGCCGGCTTTGCCGGTGCCAACTTGTTGGCTAACGCGTTGGCGGTTGTCTCC
>JALYKQ010000301.1 GCA_030774675.1 Gemmatimonadota bacterium
TAAATACGACCAATGTACTGCCCCATCATTCCGAAGCAAATTAGCTGCACTCCGCTGAATAGGATCACCGCGGCAGTAACTGATGTCCATCCCGGAACCGCTCGGTCGGAAAAAAGGCGGACGAATAGGACATAACCGAGATAAACGAGGCCGACGAGGGAGGTTACTATACCCAGCGAACTTGCGATTCTAAGTGGGAATGATGAGAACGCGGTCATTGCGTCCCAACCAAAAGCAAGCATACGTCTAAATGTGTACTTTGTTTTCCCCGCCCCCCGTGCAGCCCGCTCATAGGTCACAGTCGTCTGGGAGAAGCCGACCCAACGCGTCATCCCCCGTAGAAAGCGATTTCTTTCTGGCATTGCGAGAATCGCATCTACGACGCGGCGAGACATGAAGCGAAAGTCGGCCGCTCCCTCGGGCAGATCGAGCGCCGTCAGCCGATTGAGCAGCCGGTAGAACAGGGTTGCGGATCTGCGCTTGAACCAGCTGGCGCTGTCGACCGAGCTTCGGACTGCATACACGACGTCGTGGCCCTCGAGGCCCTTTGCAAGTAGCAGCGGAATGATCTCAGGCGGGTGTTGGAGGTCAGAATCCATCGTTATCACAGCGTCTCCACGAGCTGCGGAGAGGCCTGCGCTCAGCGCCGCCTGGTGGCCGAAGTTGCGCGAAAGTCTGAGCGCTCGAATTCTGCTCTCGGTACTCGCGGCAGCTTCGAGGACGGACCACGTCTCGTCAGTAGACCCGTCGTCGACGACGACGATTTCCCAATCGACCTCGAGCCTCTCAAGAGTCGCGAGGAGTCGCGGCAAAAGCGCGGGAAGGACGGCGGCTTCCTGATAGGCAGGTAGGACTACGGTCAGTCGTCGCACAGCTTGGGCTTCAGTCACCCAAACAGGAACCGCTTGAGACAGCCCCCCCATGCCGGGTTCAGAACTCATCGCTAGTGCGATTCTGGACGTCGCTCCCCCGCGACGCAACGACAATAATTCCGTCTGCAAGCGCTGGGCGGAGCCGAAACACCGGCCGAGCGAGCGCCTGATAGCCGCGGAAAAGCCGCGTCAGTACGCGTCGTGACAGCGGGTGCCCTGCCGCCGTGTTCATCGTGGGGAAGCGGTAATACGCGAGTTGGCGAACGAGCCAGCCGTGTCGGCCGAGCAGCGACTTGGCGGTATACCAGGTATGCCAGCCGACGTGATCGGGGTTGACGAATTCACGGCCGAGCACGCCTCCAAGGAAGTTGGTGAGAGAGGAGCCATTCGGGGTTGTCAGGACGAGCAGGCCCTTCGGCTCGACCAGAACTTTTACCGCCTCGAGAAACGCGCCGGGCTGGTCCAGGTGCTCGATGAGCTCGCCTGCGATGAGCACCTCTGCCGGCCTAAGACCGAGTGATTCAAGGTCGGCGGTGCTCTGGCAGTCGGCTTGATGGGCGGCGAATCCCATCTTCCGGGCGAGCTCCACCCCCTCGTCGTCGAAATCGACGCCGACCAGCTCGCGAGCAACCGTACGAAGTCTGTCGTGCAACCACGATCCATCGTCACGCTTCGCGAGCATTCGGCCCACGTCCACGAAACCGAGATCGATCACTTGCTTACCTCGGGCAAGCTCGACCACGTAATCGCTTCGGTCGACGAGTGGGGCCCGCGGAATACGATGCACAGAGTCCGGGGCTTGCTGCCCGTGCCTGAGCCTATAGTGAGGTGTCGTAGTCACCCGCAGCCCCAAGAAAGCGTACCCCAGAAACTCATCCTTTTGGGCTGCTGCCACATCGGTGGAGTTGGAACTGGAGCACGAATGAGAGCGGTCATCTTCGCGGCATACGTTGCCGTCTACGCCGCCGTGAACGCCGGCGGGCTCCTGCTCCTCCGGTCCGCCCTTGGATCCGGGTCACGCGATGGAGTTCGCGGCCTGGTTGCCGATCCTCGCTTCCTCGGTGGCGCGGCCCTCTACGCGCTCGGCTTTGTGATGTGGCTTGCAACGCTGACCCGGTACCAGCTCTCGATCGTCTACCCGATCTTCGTGGGAGTTGGTTATTGCTCGGTGGTGCTCGCGGCGTTTCTGTTCCTCAACGAGCACGCCTCAACCGAAAAACTCGTCGGGATCTCGCTGGTCGCCCTCGGTCTCGTCTTCGTGGTGCGGTAGAGCGAGGCAGAAAGTGACCCGACCACGATAGGTATCGGTCTCTGCACCTTCGCATCGTCCCACGGGTGACTCAAGGACCTTTACGCCGTCCGCCGATGAGGCCGCTGGCCTGTGGGACGTAGGAATCTGGTCGGGCCAGAAACTGAGGGCGCGAGTTCGGCGTCGCTCGAGTTCGGACGGCGGGGCCTCAGGCACCTTCTGCGCTCGCAGATAACGCGCCAAGCCGCCGGCTTTGCCGGTGCCAACTTGTTGGCTAACGCGTTGGCGGTTGTCTCC
>JALYKQ010000302.1 GCA_030774675.1 Gemmatimonadota bacterium
GACCAGTCGAACAATCGCTCGCAGAAGGCAATGCCTTCTTCCACCGATCGCGCCGGCTTCGCCGAATCCACGTCGGCGCGGAGCATCGCCGCTATCCTCTCACAACCCTCGGCGTTAGCGATCATCAGCTGCTCCAGCTCGTCAACGTCCCTTACTGCAGCTCGAGCGGCTGCGACGTCTTCAGTCTCGATCAGCAGCTGCATGATCGTCACGGGCGCCGAGATGTCGCCGGCGCGATATCGCTTCAGAATGGTTGCAAGAACGGGATTCGGATCCGCGGTCAACTCGCCGGCCATCGACGTCATGCTCTCTTCAAGGTTCATGGAAACAGACTGAGTTGGCGCATCTCACCCAGGTCCCGCTCGATCAGCCCAACGCCGATGTCGTTCCGGTAGCGAGAGTTGGGGATCACGACCTTCCGCACCCGCGAGTACGCCGCCTCCCGCGCGCCTTCGATCGACTCGGCAACTCCTGTCACTACCATGATGTAGCCGATCATTCCAGCGGTCAGGAGCTGGCCATCCCGGACGTCCACTTCACCGTAGTGCATCGATTGAAGGTCGGCTTCATCGAGATCCTCCGTAAAGCAGATCGGCCTGCCCTTTCCCAGGGTGTCGTATCCATGCGCATAGGGGAATGGCGGCACCGTGATCACGACACCCACCGAGTAGCCGTCGTGCGTCGGAAAGCTCTCGCCATTACCCTGGATGAGCGTACGGAAGATGCTGTCCCAGCCACATCGATGGAGTGAATCGAGGATCGGGAATCCCGGGTACCCGAAGCGACAGGTGAATTCGAGCGGCCAGATTCCATCGTCGTTCACGATGGTGTTGAGATTGATGTAGCCGCGGTACCCGGAGTCTCTGAGCAACGGCGCTACACGCGCCAGACTATCCTCGAACATTCTCTCCGCGCCGCGGTAGGTCACCACCGTTCCCATTTCGCCGGTGAGCTCCCCGATATCGCCGGGGAAAAAGCGCTTGTGCTCCCAGTCGAGGTTTGCGGGCGATAGAAACTTCTCTCCGTCGAAGAAGGCTCCAACTCCCACCTCCACCCCCGATACGTGATCCATCAGCACGAACGAGGGCGGATCCCCGGCGGGCCAAGTTCGTTGGGTTGCACGGAGAAGCGCGACCATGTCCTGACCGTTCTCCATCGCCCCGACGTACCCACGCGTCGACGACCACTCGCTTCCATTGAGCTTGAAGACGTAGCGACCACGAGTCTTCTCCACGAACTCAATGGCATCGTCGAAGTCGGTGAACTCGCGGCTCCTTGCGGTGCGCAGACCAACGCCCCGCAACACGGATTGCCCGTATTCACGATCGTTCTCGAGCCGATCGCCGAGTGCGCTCCCGCCAATAACATTGAAGCCGTCGCGGCGCAATTCGTCCTGTACTTCTCCGTGTGAGGCGGTCTCGAATAGAATTGCGCCTTCCGCTCCGGCCTCGCGGATCCAGCCCAGCTCGCGTCGCCAGTCGTCGGTAAAGCACAGCATCCCGCGCATCACATCATGCGCCTCCGCGTCGGCAGCATCGACGCGGACCTCGTGTCCCGCCGCCTGGAGGCGCAGATACATGTCGCCGAGATCCACGGTGTCGCCGACTCCAAGAAATCTCACCCCGGTTTTTTCGGCGTGTGCACCACTTCACCGTGGAGCATGACGCGAAGCCGGAGCTCGTCCCACCGATTCAGCGTCGAACAACGGAGGGTGAACGGCGCAGTTGCTGACGCCAGTGAGCGCACCCCGTCGCGCGCGAAATCCTGACAGATCTTCTCAACCAGCGGCGCGACATTCCCAGAGCCTCCGCGTTCGAACGCCCCCGCCATCAGGAGATAAGCAAAACGGGCGGACCCATCGGGCGCGACGATGTCCAGTGTCTCAGCCTGCTCATTGATGAAACAGTCGCCGAGATCGCGCAGGTAGGAGTGAACGGAGCCCGAGTATTCTCCTTCCGCAATCGCCGCCACGTATAGAGTGCGAAGCTGGTACCCGCTCCCTTCCGCGGCCGCGACGATTCCGGCCGGATCCGAGAGGCTGCACCACGACAGGGCGAGGGTCTCCGGTTGCACCAGCCGCGTCAACTCGAGGGCGCGGAGGAGGTGCGCGGTTCCATGTGGGCCGGCCCCAGCTTCGACCTGCATTCGCGTTCCGGGTGGCTCCGGGACGTACGGTGGATTACAGACAAGCAGTTGCGGCTTTTCGGCCTGAAGCAGCACCAGTGTCGAGGCGGACCACAGATCGGCCCGAGCGAATCGCGCGCGATCACCGAGTCCGAGTAGCCGGGCGTTGCGCTCGGCAACGAGGGTTGCCTCGCCGTCGATGTCGAGACCCCGCAATCTCGCTTCGCTGTCGTGGCCGAGGAGATGGAAGCCAACGAGTCCGCTGCCCGAGGTGAGCTCCGCGAACCGGAAGCGACTGGCAGCTCTGTCATCGGTAGTCGCGGGCCCGCTCAAGAGCTCCCGCGCTGCGTTCGCCGCACAGGCGCAAAGCAGAGTGTCTTCCGGAGAGAAAAAGGCCCCGAAAGCGAATGGTGGAGCGAACGGCTCCAACCTCCACGCCTCGTCGAGCAGGGAAGCGACGCCGATGGAAGGTGAGTTCCCTGACGGGTGCGGTAGCGGTTTCTTCACCTGACCGTGGATGGTAAAAGGCTCACGTCTTGCAAACACACGATATTGCACGAGTTGAATGCAAGCACTGAACCGGAACGCGAACCTGGTCTCCTGACCCTCAATGCTGAAGTCGATCGAGCTGCCAACAGTCGCTTTGGTACGACGCGCCGAAGTCTCGCCCGGCTCCGACTCGCTGGCCGAGAGACTCGGCTCCCTTCTCGAATCGCCCGATCTCGATGCGGAACTCAATCGGGACGTCGGTCTGGAGGAGCGGCTGGTCCAGGTAGCAAGGGACTTGGCGCGAACAGCGTATCCGCCGGATCGAACCACCGACCGGCACACAGCTCCTTGGATCGATCATGCGTCGCGTTCGGATTTTCACCGCGCCCTGCTCGTCCTGTACAAGCAGCACGTCCAGATTCCGCCCGCGGGCTGCGCGGCCTACCAGTTCCATCCATTTCCCTGCCGGATAATGCGGGAGCTCGAAGGACCGTGGGAGCGCGACACTCTTCGCCGCGTTCGCCAGGGATCGAGCCTCTCTCTCAAGGATTTGCCGTCTGACCCGAAGGAGTTCGCACAATGGTACCAGCTCGCCGCCTTCAGTCACCCTCTGTACGAGCACGACCTCTACACCGTTCTGGCGTCCGACGCCACGAGGTCGCAGCTGGAGTGGTTCCTGAAAATGGAATGCGCGGGAGAAGCGGCATTCGATGACCTGGTCGCCCTCGCGCAGGTCGGAACCCGCGGTGAAGTGAAGATGGAGATGGCGAGCAACTACTGGGACGAGATGGGACGCGGCCGGCACCAGGCCGTACATACGCATCTCTTCCACCAGTTGATCGATGATCTGGGAATCGCCGCGCCCGACGCCGGTGAGCTTCCCTGGGAGGTGTTGTCCGGGATCAACCTGATGATCTGGAGCTGCATCCACCGCCGCAACATCTTCCGCGCGCAGGGCGTGCTCGGCGCCGTCGAGCTGCTGGCGCCGCAGCGGTGTA
>JALYKQ010000303.1 GCA_030774675.1 Gemmatimonadota bacterium
CTTTTGTATTGCCTCGAGGTGTTGGTGATCCGGTAGCGCGCGTAGAGGACGGAGGAATCCGGTGCACCCGCGGCGAAGGCGCTGATGTTGAGGTCGAGGTCCTTGGCGCTCCAGGTGACCTGCGGCAGCGGCAGCGCTTCGGGACTCGACGCCACCGAAGTCTTTACATCGCTCCAGGTGAGGAGCTTGCCGTCGGTGAACAGGAATGGCTCGATCGAGAATTGCCCGCGCCCGACTTCGATCATTCCCTCTTCGTTGATCAACGCCTCGGCGCTGTCCCGATCGACGCCGATCACGGTCCAATACGATTGCTCGCTCAGGAACGGCCTCGGATAACTTCCCCGCGGCGCGTCCCTGGCCACGGCTATGAAGAAATCGTTCTCGCTGGCCGCCCAGTCGAGCGGCTTGATGGCGATGTCGCGGATGCCGTAGCCGTTCGTATTCTCTGGCGACTTGAGCACGATGCGAACGAATCGCGCGTCGGCTTCGGGCATGTACAGGTAGTCGCGGAAGATTGGAGAAGCCGACGTGCGGTTGACCGTGTAGAGCGTTTGCCACTGCTGTCCGTTCTGCGACCCCTGCAGCTCGTAGGACCGGGCGCGACGACCGGGTTCCCAGCTGATCACGAGCCCGCCGAATTCTCGACGCCTCTGAAAATCCAGGTCGATCGACTCGGCGCCGGGCGAAATGGTCCCGGCCGCCGTGGCGCCAGCCAGAGCCGGGCTCACCCGCAACGGCCCACTTCGCCAGGCCGTCGACTGATCGGCGTCAATCGCGCGCGCGATATCGTACCCGGAGGACTGCGAGGATGCCGTCACCCGCGGCAACTGATAGAAAGTGGTTTCCGGCTCCAGTGGTGTAACCGCGAGATCGTCAAGCCAGATGCTTCCCTTCCCACCCGAGCCGGCGGTGATCGCGATCTCGATTGCCGAGAAACGCTTCAGCACCTTGTCGGCGGTCGGTCCCCACGCAAACGAGATCTGTCGCTTCTTGCGTGTTACAGTCTGCCAGTCCTTCGGAAAGTGGAAGTTGGGGTTGTTTGACCACCAGACGTTGTCACCAGTCGAGTCGATCATCTTGAACTCGAGCGTGTTGGTGGGGGCGTCACCCTTGATGGCGAAGGAGAACTCGTAGTTGGGCGGCAGAGTCATGGTGAGCGGGCGATGGATCACCGCGTACCCGCCGTGGCCGTGAAAGTCGAAATCCACTCTCATCGACTTGCCGTGAACGCCGTTCGAGTCGGGGTGCACCGATATCTCGACGCCATCGGCGGGAGTGGTCGTCCACTGGCTCACCGAATCGAACGAATCCAGTACTATAGTAGAGACTGGTGTTTGCGCTTGCGCCTGCAATGCGAGGATGGTGGTAACCAGCAATACCGTCGAACTGCGAATCATCCCTTCACGCTCCCGGCCATTACGCCCTGGATGTAGTAACGCTGGAGAAACAGGAATACCGCCAGCACCGGTATCACTGTGAGCACGGAGCCGGCCATCATCAGCTCGGTATCCATGACGTGCTCTCCCGACAGGTTCGCGAGCGCCACCGGCAAGGTGTAGTGGGACTCGTCGCTCAGCACGATCAGCGGCCACATAAAGTCGTTCCAGGTCGCCAGAAACGTCCAGATCGCCAGGGTCGCCAGAATTGGGAGAATTCCGGGCACCACCACCGACCAGTAGATCCGGAGCTCCGACGCGCCGTCAATGCGCGCGGCGTCGAGCATGTCATCGGGAATCGAAAGTGCGTACTGCCGGATGAGGAAGATACCGAAGATGCTCGCCATCCCCGGAATGATCACGCCCCAGTAGGTATTGATGAGATGAAGATTCTTCATCAGCAGGAACAGTGGCAACATCGCCACCTGTACCGGCAGAACCAGGCCGAGGGAAAGAATCCTGAATGCGCGGTCGCGACCGCGGAATCTGAGCTTGGCGAACGCGTACCCGGCCATCGAGTTGATCACCAGTGATATGGCCGTCACCGTGAAGGCGATCAACGCGCTGTTGAAGAGATATCTGCCGAGGTTGAGTCGCGTGAACAGCTCGCCGTAGTGGGAGAAGGTGATTTTGCTGGGCAAGAAGTGAGGTGGGTAGGTGCTCGCTTCCCCCGTCGGCATGAACGACGCCGAGAGCATCCACAGCATCGGCAGGAGCGCGATCAGCGCGCCGATGATGAGGAGGACGTAAAGAATCACCTGTGAGATGCGCCGACGAGTTAACGCCGAGTCAACCTGCCCGCGGCCACCAGCCGGCCCGCTGGCAGCGCCTGGCAGGTAGTCTTCAGTTGCCTTGCTTTTCACCGAACCTGGGATTAGTGCGCGATATCATGTTCTATCCTTCTGCAGCCGGAACTGGATCAGCGTCGCGATCAGGATCACGATGAACAGCACGAACGCGATCGACGCCGCGTATCCCATCCGCCACCAGCGAAATCCTTCCTCGTACATCATGAGCACCACGCTGGTGGTCGCTCGGAGGGGTCCCCCCGCGGTCATGACGTACGGCTCGGAGAAGAGCTGGAAGTAGCCGATCATGGTGATGACGCCGACGAAGAGGAGAGTCGGACCGAGCAGCGGCAGGGTCACCGCGAAGAACCGGCGCACCGGGCCGGCACCATCGATCTCGGCGGCGTCGTAGAGATCCTGTGGAATCGCCTGCAGCCCAGCGATGAAGATCAGCATGTTGTAGCCGAAGTTCTTCCACACCG
>JALYKQ010000304.1 GCA_030774675.1 Gemmatimonadota bacterium
GCCATGTTGTTGCCGTCCCCGATCCAGGCGAAGCGCTTCCCCTTGTAGCCACCAAGGTGTTGCCTCACCGTGAGAACATCGGCGAGGACTTGGCACGGGTGCACGAGGTCGGTGAGGCCGTTGATGATCGGCACGTCCGCGTAGCGCGCCAGCTCTTCGATTTCCGAGTGGGCAAAGGTTCTGATCATGATGCCGTCGACGTAGCGCGAGAGAACGCGCGCGGTGTCTGCGATCGGCTCGCCGCGTCCAAGCTGCACGTCGCGCGGAGAGAGAAAGAGCGCGTGTCCGCCCAGCTGCCAGGCTCCGACCTCGAAGGAGACGCGGGTGCGGGTGGAAGATTTCATGAAGATCATCGCCAGGGATTTTCCGGCGAGCGGCTTCTTTTTGTATTTGCCGGCGCGCATCGCCTCCGCAATCGAGAACAGCTTGTCGATTTCCCCCGCGGAGTAGTCCGAGATCTGGAGGAAGTCGCGGTGGGGACGTTCTTTTCGGACTAATCGGGGCATGTGAGTTGCGCGGACCGGTGTGGTAATTCAGTGCGCCGGAAATATACCATGGCCGGCATCCCTCTCTCACCGAGTATGCGATGATCGCACGCCGGGCTCGCGTTCTGCTCGCCGGTCTTGTTTCGCTCGCGAGCACCGCCTGTAACTCCGACGCCGTTGGTCCCGGCGATGGGGGATCGCCGTTGCCACCGGGCTTCACTCTGAAAGTCGATCCTTTCATCACCAGCGGGCTCACCAGCCCGGTTTTTCTGGCGCAGCCGCTCGATGACGGACGCATCTTCGTGGTCGAGCAGTCCGGCAGAATCCGGCTGGTGAAGAACGGCGTGCTGCAGACAACGCCCTTCCTCGACATCTCGAGCCGGGTGCTGAGCGGTGGCGAGCGGGGCCTCCTGAGCGTCGCGTTTCATCCGCAGTACGCAACCAACCATTACTTCTACGTTTACTTCACCACGCAAACGAACGGCGACATCCGGATCGAGCGGTTCACTACGACCGCCAACCCTGACGTCGCTGATCCGGCGACGTCGAAGCTGATAATCACCACGCCGCACTCCACCTACGCCAATCACAACGGCGGTCTGGTGAGCTTCGGACTGGACGGAATGCTTTACGCCGGCTTGGGCGATGGCGGGAGCGGCGGCGATCCACTCGGCAACGGCCAGAACTTCAACGCGTTGCTCGGCTCGCTGTTGCGGCTCGACATTTCCGGCGATCCATACACAATTCCGCCGACCAATCCGTTCGTGGGTCAGGCCGGCAAGCGGGGCGAGATCTGGGCGAAGGGCTTGAGGAATCCGTGGCGATATGCGGTCGACGCTCCAACATCCCTGCTCTACATCGCCGACGTCGGACAGGGTGCGCGCGAGGAAATCGACGTCGTTCCCGCAACGCAGGGCGGCGTCAACTACGGCTGGAACGTGATGGAAGGTACGAGCTGCTACAACGCCACCAGTTGCAATCAAACGGGGTTCACCCTGCCGATTCTCGACTACGGGCACACCGGTGGCGCGTGCTCGATCACCGGTGGATACGTCTACCGTGGCAGCGCTATCCCGGAGATTCGTGGCCACTACTTCTACTCAGACTACTGCGCGGGGTTCCTGCGCAGCTTCAGGTACGAGAACGGGGTTGCAGTAGATCAGAAGGATTGGGGAATCACGATGAGCTTCGTCACGTCTTTCGGAGTCGATGCAGCGGGAGAGCTTTACGTGATATCAGGGAACAACATCCTGAAGGTCGCTCAGGGGACCTGATGACTGCCGGCCGCGTCACGATCTATTGGAGCGAGCGTGTACTCCTCGCCGCTGTTTTTTTCGTGAGCGTTCTGCCTTTTTTATCGGGCTTCCCGCAGGCGTCGGCGGCACCTGCCGAGCTGAGAGTCAGGCTCCAGTCGACGGGCCCTCGCCGTCGAGACCGCGCGCGTCGTACTCAATCGCATCGTCGTGAACCCGAAATCCCAGTGCAAGCGGAGCAATCCCGGCTCCCAGTCCTCGGGATCGTCTGGGACGAGATCGACAAAGCGCTGCGTGCCAGTCAACTCACCATCGAGGACCTCAGGATTCGGCCGAGGTGTCACCTATCGCAAGGAAGTCGGACCCGATGGCACCGTTCTCTCGAGCGACACCACGTTTTTCGCGATCAGAAACGTCCGTCCGTTTGGCGCGATTGACCCCGTGACGCTCGCTACCGAGGGATACGTCCTCGGGAACGAGACCGACGGCTGGAACTACTTCGCCCCTGACGAGACGGTTCTCTTGTCGGAGCCGTTTGCGGCAACGCATTGCTTCCGGCTGGTGCGTGAGCGCGCCCGACCCGGAGAGATCGGTGTCGCGTTCGAGCCAGTTCCCCGGCGCGACGTCGCCGACATTGTCGGGGTGCTTTGGGTAGACGAGCGCAGTGCCGAGCTGCGTGAGGTTGTCTTTCATTACGTGAATGCCGGTGTTTTCAGCCGGTTCGATGCGGGTGGCTACACGCGCTTCCTTCGGGTGCCGTCGGGTGCATGGCTCGTCAACGATGGGCGCTTGAAGGTTCCCCGGCTGACTATTCGGCGATTCCGGTACACACGGGCCCAGTTCAGCGCGATCGGATACGCCGAAAACGGGGGCGGGATTCTGACCGCGGCGGAGTCGGAGAAACATCGACAAAACAGGCCAGTCGCGGATAGCTTGAGTACGAAGCGATAGCAGCAGGCATTCACGACCGGATCGGAGGAAAGATCATGCGCCGTTACGAGCTCGTCTCCGGAATATTGTTCTCGATCATCGCCCTCGCGCAGCTGACGCGAACCCTGCTCGGCTGGCCAGTGCAAGTGGATGGAGTGGCCGTGCCCACCTGGGTGTCGGGACTCGCCTTCCTCATTACGGGCACCCTTGCGGTCTGGGCGTTCCGCTCCGGGGGACGCCAGATCTCGGCCGTGTAACTCTGATCTGAAAAGGAGGGTGTCATGATCCGAAAGCTCAAATCGGGCGAGTACCGGCTCTATTCGCGGAAGAAGCATCCCAGGACCGGCAAGCGTAAGAATCTCGGCACCTTCAAGTCACTCGCGGCCGCGAAAAAACACGAGCGCGCGGTACAGTTCTTCAAGCGCGGGGGCTAGGGGCGGCAATTCGCTCGCGGACTATATTCCGGTCATGAGCGACGCGCAGGCCTCTCTCACCAGCACGCTCGCCGATCGGTACACGATCGAGCGGATACTCGGCCACGGCGGCATGGCGACCGTGCACCTGGCCGAGGAGCGAAAGCACAGGCGCAAGGTCGCAATCAAGGTTCTCAGGCAGGATCTCGGCGCCTCGGTCGGCGCCGAGCGATTCCTGCGGGAGATCGGGATCGCAGCGCAGCTGTCGCATCCGCACATCGTTCCGCTCATCGATTCCGGTGAATCGGACGGCTCGCTCTACTACGTCTCTCCGTACATCGCCGGCGGATCGCTCCGCGACCGGCTCGATCGCGACAGCAAGCTTCCGGTAGATGACGCTCTTCGTATCACCCACGAGGTCGGCACGGCGCTCGACTATGCGCATCGCAACGGGTACGTCCACCGCGATGTAAAGCCGGAGAACATTCTCTTTGCGGACGATCACGCGCTGCTGGCTGATTTCGGCATCGCCCATGTTTGCATGCCCGAGGGCGAATCACTTACCCTCGCTGGGCTCGCGCTCGGCACACCGGAGTACATGAGTCCCGAGCAGGCGTCGGGCGAGACCGAGATCGGAATCCCGGGGGACATCTACGGACTTGCCTGCGTTTTCTATGAGATGCTGGCGGGCGAGCCCCCGTTCAAGGGATCGAGCGCGCGTGCGACGATGGCGAAGCAGGTGACGGAGAGAGCGCGTCCGCTGCGCGCTCTCCGCCCCGACGCTCCGAGCGGATTCGAGCGGGTGCTGGAGAAGGCCCTGGCCAAGGATCCCCTGCAGCGATACGCGACGGTCGTTGAATTCTGCGAGGCTCTGGATCGGGGCAGGTCGGAGGCGAATCGGCCCTTCGTGATGACGACGCGCACGATCGCCGTTCTCCCGTTTGTGAACGCCAGCCCCGATCCCGACAACGAATACCTGAGCGACGGAATCACCGACGAGCTGATCAACGCGCTGGCGAAAATCGATGGGCTGCGGGTTGCATCGCGCACCTCGGTCTTCGCGCTCAAGGGAAAAGCCCAGGACGTGCGCGCGATTGGAGCGCTGCTCGAGGCGTCGGAGGTGCTCGAGGGGACGCTGCGCCGCTCGGGCCAGAATCTTCGCATCACCGCGCAGCTCACATCGACGGATGACGGCCGCCTGATGTGGTCGGAGCGCTACGACCGCCGGCTCGACGATGTTTTCGCGATTCAGGACGAGATCGCGCGCACCATAGTCACCAAGCTCCGGTCGACTCCGTTCGCCGACGTCATCGTAACGCCGAGCAATCACCACACCGAGAACGTGGAGGCGTACGGGTTGTATCTGCGCGGCCGCTACGCCTGGAACAAGCGAACGTCTGACGGAGTCGTTGAGGGCATCAAGTATTTCGAGGAGGCAATCGCGGTAGACCCTTCCTACGC
>JALYKQ010000305.1 GCA_030774675.1 Gemmatimonadota bacterium
CAGCCAGCGGTCAGCTGATAGTCTCTTTCAGTTATTCACCATTCCAGCAACCGGCGGCACCTCACGTCGGCTGTTGAATCCAGCATTGTCGATTCGACAGAACCAACCCGATTGGAGGGGTCCGGCCTCTACGCGATCTACGTCGTCCGCCGCAATGGCGGAATCCCCGTTCGTCTTACGCCCTTTGAGCTTGACGGACATCATCCGACCTGGTCACCGGACGGTACGCGGATCGCGTTCGACGCGCGATTACCACGAACTCCGCGGATGCGCGGTATTGCGGTGCTCGAGGTGCCGACTCTGCAGTGAGCGAAGAGAACTAATCAGTCACGCCGCTTGACGGGCAGATTTGATTCAGCACACAGATCTCGCAGTCAGGAGAGCGGGCGAAGCATACGCGCCGGCCGTGAAAGATCAGCACGTGCGCGAGCTGAGCCCAATCTTCTCTGGAGAATAGCGGCATCAGGTCCTGTTCCACCTTGACGGGATCGCTCTGCCGTGTGAGACCAAGCCGGAGGCTCAACCGGCCAACGTGGGTGTCCACGACGACGCCCTCGTTCTTCCTGAACGCGTTGCCCAGAATGACGTTCGCGGTCTTTCGTCCAACGCCCGGGAGTTTGACGAGAGCATCCATCGAATCTGGCACCTCGCTCCCGTGACGCTCGACCAGTGCTTTGCCCAAACCGATCAGGCTCTTCGCCTTGTTGCGGAAGAATCCTGTGCTCCTGATAATCTCCTCGAGCTTCTCCTGCGGAGCGTCGGCAAGCGCCGCTGCGGTCGGGAAAGTCTGAAAGAGCAAAGGCGTCACCATGTTGACGCGCTTGTCGGTGCATTGTGCGCTCAGGATCGTCGCCATCAGCAGCTGAAGCGGCGTTTCGTGATCGAGCTCACAATGAGCGTCAGGGTGGGCGCGCCTGAGTCGGGAGAACACCTCGGTTGCATGAGGGCCGAGGGCGCTCCGGGACAAACGGACCTTCGCCTTGCCCTTCACGATTAGTGGTTTTCCTCTTTTCAATCTCAGCTTGAGCAGGGACTTCTTTTTCATCTGCCACGCCTCTTCCGCGCAAGCCTGACGACGTCATCCGCGCTGCGGGTGTTGACAATCTCTCCCGCCTCGAGCCACGCCTTTCTCGCCATCCCGATCCCGAAGTGGACGTTGTCCAGCCCTGCCGTCGAATGCGCGTCCGGCCCGATCTCGATCATCACACCCAGCTCCTTTGCCTGACGGCAATACCGCCAGTCGAGATCGAGCCGGTGCGGATCCGCGTTGAGCTCTACCACCACGCCGACTTGTGCGGCTTTCTCGAGAACCGCTTCGACGTCGAGGGCGTATGGCTCGCGCGAGAGCAGCAATCTGCCGGTCGGATGCGCAAGTATCGTAAGGTGTGGATCGTCGAGGGCGGCCAGCACGCGCTTCGTCATTGTCTCGCCATCCATGCTGAATCGCGAATGAATCGATCCGATCACGTAGTCGAAGGTGCCCAGAACTGACGCGTCGTAGTCGAGTTGCCCGTCGGCCAGAATGTCGGCTTCGATTCCCTTAAGGATACGGAATCCTTTCATCTGCGCGTTCAGACGGTCGATCTCCTCGTGCTGGCGAAGGAGCTTGTCGCGCTTTACGCCGCCGGCGTAAAACGCGGACTCCGAGTGATCGGATATTCCTATGTAATCCCAGCGGCGCTCCTTCGCGGCGTTCGCCATCTCCTCGATCGTTGCGGCGCCGTCTGAATAGTCGGAATGGCAGTGGAGCACCCCGCGAAGATCGTCGAAGGTCACCAGATTCGGCAGCTCGCGGCTCGCGGCGGCCTCGATCTCCCCCATCCCTTCCCGCATTTCAGGGGGAATCGGCTCCAGATCCAGCGCCGCGAAAAACGCGTCCTCGTTCTTCAGGGCGATGCGGTTTCCGGACTTCCCGATCAACGAATTGCCGGCGATCTCGAAGCCTCTGTTCTTTGCCAGAACGTTCATCTCCTCGACGTGCGCCGTACTTCCCGTCGCCCGCCACAAGGCCACGGGGTAATCCACCTTGGTGACGCAGTGCATATCGAGGTGCGTCCCATCGACAAAACGAATGTAGACCGAGCCGCGGTTTTCCGCTGTCTTGCTCTCGCTGACGCCGGGGGATCGCGCAAAGGATGCTGCAACCATGGCTGGATCCGCCGAACATTCGGCCACGATGTCGATGTCGGCGACCAGCTCGTTGTGCCGCCGGATGGAGCCCGCCACTTCGGCGTGGACGACGTCGGGATGCTTCACGACGTTGGCGAGAAGGAGGTGCGCCTCGATTGCCGCCGCCGGAAAGCGCTTCAAGTGCGCGTTGCGCCGGAGAATCTCGATCCCCCTCAGGATCTTCTCGGCCGTCTTCTTGCCGAATTTCGGCAGCTCGGCGAGCTGGCCGTTATGCGCCACGCGCTCGAGGTCCTCCACCGTTTCGACGCCCAGCGTCTCGTGAATGAGCTGAACCTTGGCGGCGTTGAGCCCGGGAACCCGCAGCAGATCGAGCAACCCTTCGGGGATCCCTTCGCGCAACCGATTGAGGTACGACGATTCGCCCGTCTCGACGAGCTCGCGAATAACCGATAGCGTCGCCGGCCCTATTCCAGGTGTGTCCGCCAACTCGCCCGAGCGCAGGAGGGGGCCGAGATCATCGGTGTCGAGCGCAATGAGGGAGCGCGCAGCTCCGGCGTACGCCCTCGCCTTGAATTTCTGCTCGCCTTTTACGTTCAGGAGTGCGCCGATCTGGGAGAGAACGTGCGCGGCCGTGCGGGAGTCCATGCCCTCAATATAGGAGGGCACCAAGGAGCTCTAAACTAGGAGCCCTCTTCGATCCCCGCGTGGAAGGGCAGGGTCTTCACGATCTCCTCGATCTGCTTCTGAATGAGCTCGAGCTCCTGACTCGCGCCTTCGCTATCGAGCATTCCGTGACGCATCGTCACCGCCACCCGATTCATGTACTTGATCTTGGTGATAATCTCTTCGGTTGCCCGGCGAAGTCTGATGTAGCGCCTCTTGTCGGCGAGAGCACGGTGGCACCGCCTCTCCAGATCCTGCGGAGTGAGCTTCCTGGCTACTTCGACTGCCTCAGCGATCGTTCGTCCCGGCACCGCACCGTGATCGGGGATTCCCATCTGATCGCTGTTTGGATCGCTGAACCACAACCTGCCGATGTACTCCACGCCGTCATAGGCGAGACGGAGCGCGACCCTGTATTCCTTGCCGTCGACTGTGATCGAGCTGATAGCGTGCTGTGTGACGCCGGAGTCTGATGTCATAGCCGAGTTTCAGCTTCGTTCGGGCGGATTGGTTTCATTCAGGAATGGCTCGAGTGCCGCAAAGAGGTCTGCAGGCTGTTCAACGTACGGCACATGCCCGCACTCGTCCAGAACCACAAGATCGGTCCCGAGGGCACGCGCAGCTTCTACGGAAGACGCTAATGGAATCGGATCGTCACGGCCATGAACGATGATCGAGGGAGTTTTTATCCCTTTGATGTCCCGGATGAGGTCGAAATTCCCCAGACTTTCCCGGACGGATTGTTGCACCCGAGCGACCACTCTGAAGGGCGTAAGGTCCGTGGCTTTGCGCGGGTCCGAGAAATAACCAGCGACTCCCAACTCGAATGCGCGCTGGCGATATGCAGCCGGATCCTTCTCCTTCAGGCCCGAAGCAGCGAGCTCCGCGCGCAATTTCTGGATCTCCGGACTCTGTTGCCGGCGATTGAATTCTTCCTCGAACTGGCGACGGTATTCGCGAGTCAAGGGCGCCGGATTGATCAACGCAATTCGGTAAGGCGCTACGAGGTGAGGGTTTCTCCTCTGTTCTATTCCATAGAGAAGGGCTAGCATCGCACCCCAGGAATATCCTACGATGGAGAGTGGCTCGAGTGAGAACTCCGCCACCACCGCAGCCAGATCCTCGACATGGGTCTGCCAGGTGATCGGGATCCGCGCGTCGGTCTTCGATCGCCCTCCACCACGCTGGTCGTAAAAGAGGAGATCGTAGCGCTCACCCAAGTGCAGCATTTGCGGCAGCAGATAACAGTGGTCGGCGCCCGGACCGCCATGCAGGACGAGCAGCTTCGGAGGACCTGCCCCTGACGGGCTACTTGGCCGACCGTACTTGGCCCAGTAGAGTGGTACCGCTGCGCTCGTCGTGAAGCCGTCTTCGCGCGGTGCGGGTATCGGCATCGGCATCAGCAGCGGGCGGGCAGGGTCACGAGGTCAGCGAGACCCTCGGCTAGCGCGCAGTGAAATCCGTCGTGCTAGTCACCGAGCGGCAGGTCTCCGCGATCAGCTCGGCTGCGTGATCGAGGTCCTGGATACTCACGAGCTCGTTGGGCGAGTGCATGTACCGGTTCGGAACGGAAACGAGCGCTGTGGCGACGCCCTCGCGCGCGATGTGAATTGCGTCGGCATCGGTGCTCGTCTCGCGGCCCGCCGCGTGGAGCGCGAAGGGAATCTTCCGGTCTTCGGCGGTCTTGCGCAGAAGGTTGAACACCACCGGCGAGATGATCGAGCCTCGGGTGAGCACCGGGCCTCCATCGATAGCGGCTTCACCGTATTCTTTTTTCTCTACACCCGGATGGTCGATCGCGAACGTCACGTCGACTACTATCGCCATCTGCGGTCCGATGCATGTCGCGCATATTCCAGCTCCTCCACCCCGGTAGCCGATCTCCTCCTGGGTCGTTGCGACCGCGACCACCTTTGCCGCGCCGGGCTTGTCGGCATACCTGCGCAGCGCTTCGAGGATGACGAAAGCGCCGATGCGGTCGTCGATCGAGCGGGAGACGATGCGGCCGTTCGGGAACTCGATCGTGCGAGAGTCGATGACGCCGGCGTCTCCAACCGCGATCATCTCTTCCGCCTCCTTCTTGGTCTTGGCGCCGAGGTCGACCCAGATGTCGGTGAACTTGGCGGCTTTCTCGCGGTCTTCATGTTTGATCAGGTGTACCGGCTTCTTTCCAACAACGCCGAACACATCGGCCTTGCGCCCGGCAAACCTGAGCCGCTGACCGATCAGCACCTGCGGATCCCAGCCGCCGATCGGCTGGATATAGGCGAAGCCCTGATCATCGACATAATTGACGATCACACCGATCTCATCGATGTGGCCGGCCAGCATCACAGTCGGCTTGCCGCCGCCATTCACTTCCGCGAGGCTGTTGCCCGCGACATCGCCGGAAACTTTGGCGAACTGACTGGCCTGTTCGCGCCAGACCTTCGCTGGCGCGGCCTCGAACCCGGATGGACCAGGGGTATCGAGGAGCTTCTTCAGGAAAGAGAGGGACTCGGAAGAGATCATCAGGTCGTATGTGAGTTAACGCTCGAATATAGCACTCGTCCCGTAACGACCCCAGCGCAGGCGAACGACTCTTGCAAGTCAAGCGCTCGACGAATTGCCAAGGTCCGCATTATCAATGCAATGAAAAAACAAGTGATCCTGTTGGTCGCAACTCTGCTCGTGCCTGCTGTAACGTCGCCTCAGGGCATTGCGACTTCCGCACCACTCAGCGACATCCGCTACGAAGTGACGTTCACGCGCCCGAACGCTGCGCGGCGGGTAGTGTCGTCAGCGATGACGTTCACCGTCGGAGGAGATGCTCCTGTCATCCTGTCGCTGCCGGCGTGGACGCCCGGCGCCTACGAGATCTCCAACTTCGCCCGTAACATCTCGAACTTCTCGGCGGAAGAAGCTGGTAACTCGCTTGGCTGGGACAAGCTCGATCCGGATACCTGGCGCGTTCGTCCGCGCGGCGCGGGCGAGGTGACCGTGAGGTTCGATTATCAGGCGGACAGTCTGGATAATGCGAATACCTGGGCCCGTCCCGATTTCCTGCTCTTCAACGGGACGAACCTTTTCCTCTATCCAGAGGGCAGGGGGTTCGACTTTCCCGCATCGGTGACCGTAAATACGGAAACGGGCTGGAAGATCGCAACCGGCATGACCTCGGCCGGGACGCGCAGATTCGCGGCGTCGAATTACCACGACCTGGTCGACATGCCCTTCTTCGTCGGACAGTTCGATCTGGACAGCGCGCAAATATCCGGAAGCTGGGTGAGGTTCGCCACCTATCCAGCGGGGAGCGTCACGAACGGCATGCGGATCGCCGTCTGGGAGGCGCTCAAGCGCATGATCCCGGCGGAGGTAAAAGTTTTCGGCGAAGTGCCCTGGGTCACTTACAGCATCCTCCAGATCGCCGACGCTTCCTACGGAGGCGGCTCCGGGCTCGAGCACCAGAATTCTCATGTGGACGTGCTCGGTCCAGGGATGATCGGCTCTCCGGTGATGCCGTCGCTCTATGCGCACGAGATCTTTCACGCCTGGAACGT
The DNA here is from genome assembly GCA_030774675.1 of Gemmatimonadota bacterium. Taxonomy (GTDB): domain Bacteria; phylum Gemmatimonadota; class Gemmatimonadetes; order Gemmatimonadales; family Gemmatimonadaceae; genus UBA4720. The sequence goes on from JALYKQ010000305.1 coordinate 6,333, forward strand.
GAAGCGCCTGCGACCGAGCGATCTCTGGCCATACAGGTACGACCAGGAGCAGCCGACCCCGCTGTTGTGGATCAGCGAAGGGATCACCGACTACTACGCCGATCTGGCCGAAGTGCGAGGCGGCGTGGTCGATGCGGCGGGATTCTACACCGCGACGGGCGACAAGATCTCGCAGGTCGCCGAGCTTCCTCCGACGGGTCTCGAGGACGCATCGCTTTCGACGTGGATACATCCGCGCGACGGAACGGAGTACATCTATTATCCCAAGGGCTCGCTCGCCGGTTTCCTGCTCGACATCATCATTCGCGACGCCTCCAACAACCGCCGCTCGCTCGACGACGTGATGCGCGAGCTGTACACCGCCGATTACAAGAACAATCGCGGATTTACTTCCGACGAATGGTGGAGCGCCGTAAGCAAGGCCGCGAATGGGAAGTCATTTACCGATTTCTACGCCCGGTACGTCGATGGCCGCGAGCCATATCCGTGGGATGCGGTGCTGCCGCTGGCCGGAATGCGTCTCGTGCGTGACACCGCAAACGAGCCGAGGGTGGGGATCGGAACGGTACAGGACTCGAGCGGCGTCCATGTCACCGAAGTCGTGCCGGGTAGCGCGGCCGAGGCCGCCGGAGTTCAGCCCGGCGATCTCCTGCTGGCTGTGGGCGGCATCAGCGCCGCCGATCCGACCTGGTCACTCAAATTCCGGGCAAAGTACGCGCGCTCGCCCGATGGATCGGCGCTGCCGATCCGGGTGCGCCGAAATGGTCGCGAGCAAACGCTGGAGGGGCGGCTTCACTTCGTGTCGCGGGTGGAATCACGACTGATCGAAGACCCTCGTCCCTCCGCAAAGGCGCGCAGGATAAGAGATGGCCTGCTGCGCGGAACGACCACTCCCTAACCTCACTCGCCCGCAGCCATAAGCCGGTCCGCTGGTGACCCCTGGCAGGTAGTCTTCAGTTGTAGTTCAACCTACTTGAGTATCGTCTTGGCGATCGTCTGGAGCTGCATGTTCGAAGTGCCCTCGTAAATCGTCCCGATCTTGGCATCTCGATAGAACTTCTCGACGGGATAGTCCTTCGTGTAGCCGTACCCGCCGAACAGCTCGACGCAGAGCGAAGTGACGCGCTCGCAGACCTGTGAAGAGAAGAGCTTCGCCATCGCTCCTTCGCGCGCGATGTCCTTGCCCGCGTCCTTGAGGCGCGCGGCGTTGTAGACCATCAGACGGGCGGCCTCGATGTCAGTCGCTGCCTGCGCTACCTGGAACTGGATGCCCTGGAAATCGGCGAGCGGCTTCCCGAACTGCTTGCGCTCGGCGAGGTATTTGATGGTCGCGTTGAGCGCGCCCTGAGCCACCCCGATCATCTGTGCGCCGATGCCAACCCGTCCGCCGTTCAATGTGTTGATGGCGATCTTGTAACCCTGACCAACGGGGCCGAGCACGTTCTCGTCCGGAACCTCGCAATCGTCGAGAAGGAGCTCAGTGGTGCTCGATGCGCGAATGCCGAGCTTGTCCTCCTTCTTGCCGACGGAAAAGCCCTTGAAATTGCGCTCGATGATGAACGCAGTGATGCCGCGATAGCCGGCAGAGGGGTCGGCATTGGCGAACACGACAAAGACACCCGCCTCGGCGCCGTTCGTGATCCAGAGCTTCTGGCCCTTCAGTATCCAGCGATCACCGCGTTTCTCTGCCTTCGTCGTGAGACCAAACGCGTCGGATCCCGAGCCCGACTCCGAGAGTGCATACGCGCCGATCACTTCGGAAGTGAGCAGCGGCAGATATTTGGACTTCTGCGCTTCCGTACCGTATGCACTGATCGGGTAGTTGACGAGGGTGTTCTGTACATCGCAGACGATTGCCGCCGCCGCGTCGATCTTGCTGATCTCTTCGACTGCCAGCGTCACCATGAAGAGAGTTCCACCAGCGCCGCCATACTGCTCGGGAACTTCGATTCCCATGAGGCCGAGGTCGAAATACCTGGGAAGAAGAGCAGGGTCGATCCTGCCGGCTTTCTCCATTTCGGCCACGCGGGGCCGCACCTCCTCTTCTGCAAAGGCCGCGACCGCGTCGCGGAACATTACCTCCTCTTCCGAGAGAAGTGTCAGCGCGGAGGGCGAAGAGCTCGTGTCAGTGGGCATGGACGCCGACGCCCGCTCGCTCGAGAACCACTTCGGCCAGTTTCTCGTGCAGCCCGAACGCCGGTGTCACGCTGAAGCTCACCTGCGGGAATCCGCGCGCGACGTCGGCGACCATGCGGGGAATGTCCGATGTCGAATGCCGCCCGGGTGAAAGCATATACGGGAATACGGTCACATCGGTCGCACCGGATTCGACGCAGCTCGCGAACGCAGTCGCGATAGTAGGGTCCGCCAGCTCCATGTGGGCGTAGCGGACGACGACATCGGATCCCGCCATGGCCTGAATCAGATCCGCCATGCTCTGAAGCATGTGATTCGCTTCGTGCTTGGTTGATCCGTGATCTACTATGAGAATTCCTTTCATCCGTCGCATAATGGGGTTACGGTGTCCTCCCGACTAGTGTGCGGCTTCATCGAGCCCGGTTCCCTGGTGCCAGGTTGGACGTGCCACTCCATCGGCGTCATCATAAAACCGGATTTTCCCGGGCGCATAAATCTTGGTCATCAGCACGATCTGGCCGGTGTGCATCGCGAAATGCTCGACCACGTGATAGATCGCGCCAAGAACCGTGGTGTCGCGGTCTTGAATCACTATCGAGCGCTCGAGATCCTGCGGAGTCAGTCCCGCCAGGACCAAATCGGCTTCGCGGAGAACCGCTTCCAAGTTATCGAGAAGCGTGGCGGCATCGCCACCCTCTGTCTGAGCGAACTCGCCGGCGCGGTACCGTTTAATGGACTGACCGCCCACTCCGCCGAGAATCCATTCGGTGACGTTCCCCGTCAGGTGCACGAGCAGGTTGCCGATGCTGTTCGAGGTCTGGTTTGGACGCGCCCAAACGGTCCCGAGCGGCAATGCGTCGACGCAGTGGCGCAGCTTGATCGGATATTCCTTGGTGAGCCAGTAGCGCGAACGCGAGATGAAAAGCTCGGGGATCATTTCAGCTGGCCCGCGCTTCCGCCGCCGTCAGGGTATCGCGAAACACTTCGAGGGCCAGCTCGACCTTGCCGAACGGGGCGGATACCTGGACGCCCTGCACGTGGGGACGTACCCGCTCCAGCATCTCGCGCGCGATGGCGATTCCCTCGGCCACGCCATGCTCCTTCGACTTGGCGCTCGCGACCCGCATCCGATCGATTACTTGTGCAGGCACGACGACACCGGGAACTTCGTTGGCGAGGAACTCCGCGTTGCGAAGCGAGACGAGCGGCCAGATTCCGGCAACGATCGGGATCCGGGTGTGTTCGATCGTTCCGAGGAACTTTTCGAGTTGCTTCACGTCGAATACCGGCTGGGTGATGGCGTATTCGGCACCGGCTTCGACCTTCCACTCGAACCGCTTCAGCTCCTGCGCCGGATCTAGGGCCGCCGGATTAACGCCGACGCCGATCGTGAATTTGGTGGGCGCGCCGATCGCGTTGCCGCCGGGATCGAGACCGTGATTGAGTTGACTCACGAGATTGGTTAGACCTATGGCGTCGATGTCGAACACGGCTGTCGCATTGGGATAAGGGCCCATCTTGGGCGGGTCGCCGGTGATGAGCAGCAGATTCCGAAGGCCGACCGCGGCCGCACCCAACAGGTCGCTCAACATGCCGAGCAGGTTGCGATCGCGGCAGCAGTAATGGATGACCGTCTCGATTCCGACTTGTTGCTCGATCAGCACGCTCGTGAGCAGCGCGCCCATGCGGCTCTGGGCGCGCGGACCATCGGGAACGTTGACCGCATCGACTCCCGCGTCGCGCAGTTTTGCGGTGTCGCTCAGCATCCTGGTGGCATCGACTCCGCGTGGCGGAACGATTTCTACCGAAGTGACGAACTCACCGCGCGCGATCCTGCCGCCCCATCGGGATCGCTCCGCCAGCGGAACCTGCTGTACGCCCGGATCCTCGGGTGGCAAGTCGGGGTGTGAATGGCGGCGCTCCTTCATCGGAACGCGTGCCTGCCGCGGCGAGAGCGGACGAACCCCCTCTACCATGGCCGCGATGTGCTCCGGCGTCGTGCCGCAGCAGCCGCCAACTATCTTTGCGCCCGCCTGGACCAGGTGATGCGCGTACGTTGCCATGTATTCCGGACTCGCCATATACATGCTGCGCCCGCTGACGTCGCGGGGCATGCCAGCGTTGGGCTGAGCGCTCAGCTTTCTCCGCGTGATCGGACTCATCTTCTCGATCGCGTCGAGAATGATCTGCGGACCGACGGAACAGTTCAGGCCGATCACATCGGCGCCGAACGCATCGAGCGATTGGGCCAGATCCTCGACCGTCACGCCGTACGGCGTGTGGCAATCCGAGCCGATGGTCATCTGCGCGATGACGGGAATGTTCGGATCTACCTCGCGCGCGGCAAGGAGCGCCTGCTGTATCTCGTGGAGATCGGCAAAGGTCTCCAGGATGAAGACATCACAGCCCCCATCCTTGAGCGCCTGAAGCTGCTCCCGGAACGCGGTGCGGGCTTCATCGAGGCTGGTCGGACCGAATGGCTCGAGACGAATCCCGAGCGGCCCCACCGCTCCAGCGACCAGCAGGTCGTCTTCGGCGACCTCGCGCGCGATCTTCGCGGCCGCGCGATTGATGTCCGCGACCTGCGCCTCGAGTCCGTATTGCGCCAGCTTGATCCGGCTCGCCCCGAAGGTGTTGGTCTCGAGAACTTCGGCGCCTGCTTTCCTGTAGGCCTTGTGGACGTCGCGCACGAGATCGGGCGCGCGAAGGTTCAGCTCGTCGTAGCACTGGTTGATGAACACACCCTTGTTATAGAGCTGGGTGCCCATCGCTCCATCGAAGACGACGACCTGCAGCGGGTCGAGCAGCCGGGCGATCAATGGGTTGTCAGGCAACTGCAGCCTCCGCTTCGGTAGCGGCACCCGTGACGGAGCCGCGTACCGCGTAGTACTTGGCTTCAGGGTGGTGAATGATCACCGCAGCGGTTGATTGCTCGGGTAGCAGCTGGAACGCTTCGGTCAGGTCCATGCCGAGCGCTTCCTTCGCGGGAAGGAGCTTGAACACAGTTGCATGGTCATCCAGATCGGGACACGCCCCATAACCCCACGAGTACCTCTTCCCGCTCGGCACGCCCAGCTCCTTCTTGATGCGCCGATGCGCCCATTCGGCTACCGCTTCGGCCGCTTCGACCGACAAGCCGTGCGAATAGAATGCTTCGGTGTATTCGTTCTTCGCCTGCAGCTCCTCGAATCTCTTCGTCGCTTCCTTGCCGACGGTGACGATCTGGAGCGGAACGACATCGACGTCTCCCGAATCGACGCTCCGGATGTAGTCGGCGAGACAGAGGCGCTCGCGGCCGACCATGCGCGGGAAATGAAAGCGCGCGATCTCGCGCAGCGAGCCGCCATCGCTCGAGTAGGCGGCGGGATCGTACACGATCACGTCATTCCCCTGCGACTGGGCGGGGAAGTAGCCGTAGACGACCTGGGGCTTTATCCACCCATTCTTGACTGCATCTTTCTTGAGTCGTGCCAGCGCGGGCTCGAACTCGTTCTTCACAGTCGACTTGTACTGATCTCCGGACCCACGCGCACCCCACTGCAGGCGGTAGAGCTCGTCGAGGTCGAGCAGCTCGAATACCTCGTCGATCGGAACGTCGCGAATTACGCGCGTGCCCCAGAAGGGGGGCGACGGCAGCGGATTGTTGGCCGCGACATCGCTGCGATCGCCCCCGGCGTCACCGACAGAGACGTCCTTGCCCACAGTAGTGCGCAGAAATACGTCGTTCCTCGCGTCGTCGAGATTCTTTACCACGAACAACCCACGCTTTTTCGGATCCTGGAGCACATCCATCGTCTCGAGGCCCTCGAAGGCGTCCTTGCAGTAGAACACGCCGGAGTCGTAAGCACGCTCGCCCTCGACGAAGAGCGCGCGACGCCCAAAGCGGCGGTTGATCGCCGCTCCGCCAATCAGCACCGGAATCTGCATCCCGCGCTTGTCGAGCTCCTGCACGCAGAGCGGCATTTGCTTCGACGTCGACACGAGCAGCGCGCTCAGGCCGATCGCGTCAGCACCGACCTCGACTGCCTTGTCGAGGATGGTGTTGACAGGAACCTGCTTGCCGAGGTCGAAGACGGTGTAGCCGTTGTTGGAGAGGATGGTGTTGACGAGCGACTTCCCGATGTCGTGCACGTCGCCGTACACAGTCGCCAGCACCACCTTTCCCTTCGTGTAGCCTTCGGCCTTCTCGAGGAACAACTCCAGATGCTTGACGGCCTTCTTCATCACTTCTGCGGACTGCAGCACGAACGGGAGTATGAGCTCGCCGGCGCCGAACTTGTCGCCAACCTCCTTCATCGCAGGCAGAAGCACTTCGTTCAGCACGCGCACAGGATTCTCGCGCACACCCGCGGCGTCGAGCTGCTCCTCGATTCCCTCCTTCTTCCGGTGCAGGATCATCCAGTGAATCCTCTGCTCCGGCGCCATGCCGGCCGTCGGATCTTCCTTCTCGACCTGGGCCGCAGCGCCACCGCCACCAACGCTCGAGAAGTATTCGATGAAGCGCTGCAAGGCATCGGGCCGCTTGTTGAAGACGAGATCGTCCGCCAGCTCGCGCTCGCCCGACGATATCTCGGCGTACGGCCTGATATGCGCCGGATTGACGATGGCCGCGTCGAGCCCCGCCTGCACGCAGTGGTGGAGAAACACGGAGTTGAGGACGCCGCGCGCTTCGGGGGTCAACCCGAAGCTCACGTTCGAGACGCCGAGTATCGTGGAGACTCCCGGGAGCTCGCGCTTGATGAGACGGATGCCTTCGACCGTCTCCTTGCCGGAATCGATCCACTCGGCATCGCCCGTCGCCAGCGTGAACGTCAGCGCGTCGTAAATGAGATCTTCCGGTGCCAGCCCATACTCTCCAACCACTATGTCATAGATCTTTTTCGCGACCTCGAGCTTCCGCTCACGGGTCTTCGCCATCCCGATCTCGTCGATCGTGAGCGCGATCACCGCCGCGCCGTGCTTCTTCACCAGCGGCACCACCGAGTCGATGCGCTTGCGGCCGTTCTCCATGTTGATGGAGTTCACGATGCCGCGACCGGGGATATGCTCCAGCGCTGCCTCGATGACGTTCGCTTCCGTCGAGTCGATAACGAGCGGCGTCTCCACGCTCATCGACAGCAGCTTCACGACCTTCGACATCTGCTCTGCCTCATCACCGCGCTCGGTCAGCGCGACGCAGACGTCGAGTACGTGCGCGCCCGAATCCACCTGCTCGCGCGCGACCTCGAGGATTCCCTCATAGTCGTCGGCGAGAAGCAGTCGCTTCACTTTCCGCGAGCCCTGAGCGTTCACCCGTTCACCCACCAGGAGCGGCGGCGGATCCTGGTGCAGCGTAATCGCGCGCATGGCGGAGCTCACGCGCGGCACATGCTGGGCGTGGTTGACCGGCTTGGACGACTCCTCGGCCTCGCGAACGGCCGTGACGATCGCCGACAGATGCTCCGGTGTAGTACCGCAACAGCCACCCACGATCCTGACCCCGAAATCCTTCACGAACTCCGACAGGGCCGTGGCCATCGGCTGTGGCTCGAGCGGGTACACGGCCTCGCCAACCCCGGTGTTGAGGGGGAGGCCGGCGTTCGGGATCACCGACAACGGCAGCGTCGCGTGCTCGGACAAATAACGCACAGGCTCGCGCATGTGCTCGGGGCCAGTCGAGCAGTTCAACCCGATCACATCGACCTTGAGCGCCTCGAGCGTTGTCATCGCGCTGGCGATGTCGGTTCCCAGAAGCATACGGCCGCTTACGTCGAGCGTGACCTGGGTCTGCAATGGAAGTCGTCGACCGATCTCAATGAACAATCGCTCGATGCCTGCCACCGCGGCCTTCACTTCCAGAATGTCTTGGGACGTCTCGATCAGAAGCAGATCGACGCCGCCTTCGACCAGGTACTTCGCCTGTTCGTAGAAATTGTCCGCGAGCTCGTCGTAGGAGATTTGCGAGAGCACCGGATCGGAGCTGGAAGGCAGCATCCCCGTCGGACCCATCGACGCAGCCACGAAGC
>JALYKQ010000306.1 GCA_030774675.1 Gemmatimonadota bacterium
CAAGCTCGCCCTCAGGCGGGTGAAAGATCCTGACCTTCAGCTCAACATCATCGATCTGGGGCTCGTTTACGGCATCGCCGTCGACGGATCCACAGTGAAGGTCGACATGACCCTCACGTCACCCGCCTGCCCGTCGGGACCCGAGCTGATGACGAACGCCGAAAACGAAGTGAAGTCCCTGCCGGGTGTGGAAAAAGTTGAGGTGAATCTGGTGTGGATGCCTTTCTGGACGCCCGAGAAGATGGAGCCGCGGGTTAGGGCGTATCTCGGATTCTAGCCAGCGGCCGGCGGCCAAATACGCACGTTGATAAGCAGCGGTTCATGTTGAGAGCGCAGCAATAAACCCATCTCCCATTTCCTCGATCTGCCAGCGACGTAGATCAGGAACCGCGGCAAGCTCCTCGACGCTCTTGGCTGCGCTCCGCGCGACGTTCTCCAGTCGCTCACGGGAGCAGAGAACGCCCGGATCCAGGTCCAGTCGCGTCGCAGCCGCATCACGGACTGACTTGAGGCGCGCCACCTTTTCGTCGAAATCACGGTCCTTGTTCCAGCGCTGACCCTTGGGAAACTTGGGCAGCTCTGCCTCCGGCACTTCGATGCCGCGGCGGACTGCCGCGACAATCTCGCCACCCGCGCGCTCGATCATCCCTTTCGGCATCCCCTTGATCGCCGCCAGCTCGGATACGCTGCGCGGAGTGCGTCGCGCCAATTCGAACAGAGTCTCATTTCCCATCACCCGGAAGGTGGCGCGATCGAGTGCCGCTGCAACGGTGTCCCGCCAGTTGGCGACTTCGCGCAGAACCGCCAGCTCGCGGCGCGACAGATCACGCGCTCCCTTGAGGCGAAGAAAACCTTCCATGCTTTCCTCGGCCTCCCACCGCGTGCCCTCGAGGCGCGCGAACTCCTCCTGGGCCCAATGGAGTCGCTCCCGTCGTCCGAGATCTGCTTTCATGTGATCCTTGAGCTGCAACAGGTACCTCGTATCCTGCGCTGCATACTCGAGCATATCGGGCGTGAGAGGACGCATTGACCAGTCGGCGCGTTGATGCTTCTTGTCGAGCTTGACGTCGAAGAATTGCTCCAGCAGCGCGGCAAGCCCGAAGGACTTGATTCCGAGGAGCTGCGACGCAATTCGCGTGTCGAAGATATTGGTGACGTGCCAGCCGTAATCCTGGTGCAGCAGTCGGAGATCGTAGTCCGCATCGTGAAAGACCACTTCGACCCCGTTGCTCTGGAGCAGGTCGCCGAGCCTGGCGGGCGAGCCGATGGGAAGAGGGTCGATGATGGCGCTGCGGTCGCGGGTGGAGATCTGGAGCAGATAGATCCGGTCGAGAAAGCGATGGAAGCTCGCGCCTTCGGTGTCGAGAGCGAGCTCCTTTATGTCAGAAATGTCGGTTAGGAAGCGCTCTACCGCGTCCGGTTTGTCGAGGTAGAGCGCGCTGTCGGTGGCGGCAGGCGGCATTGGCGAAATCTAGCGCCTTAATGGTGTGACGCCCCGTGAGCGTTAACTTTCGTCGCTGCCTTGCCACCCTTTCGACGACCCGATGACTGAACAGTTCAAGGTTCACATTTATCCGAGCGATTGTGATTCGGTGGGACACGTGAATCACGCGCACATGCTTACCCTGCTCGAGCGCGCGCGATGGTCCGCTCTCGAGCGGCACATGTCGTACGAGGCCTATATGAAGTCCAGCCTGTGGGCCGTGGTGCGAAAGGTGGAAGCATCGTATCAGGCCCAGACATTCCCAGGCGATGACCTCAGCATCCGTACGGGAATGACTTCCGTCGGCAACACCAGCTTCATCGTCCGCCAGGAGGTTCGGAACCAGCGGAACGCGGTAGTGTGCGATGCCTCGATCGTCTACGTCACGGTTTCAAACGACGGGAAGCCGATTCCCGTCCCCGACCAGTGGCGGACGCTCTTCGCCCCTTGGGAAGAGGCGGAAACGCCGCAGCAGAGCCGGTAGATGAGCAGCCCACATTTTACCTCCGACTGCACCTAGTGTCGCGCACCAATCCCCGAGTCAGTGTCGCCGAGCAGTCCATAGCGGCGCAGATCGGCGCTGTGCTTTTCCGTCACCGCGGGTGGCTTCCCTTGCTTTTCCTTGGAATTCCCCTTGTGATGCCCGGCTCGACATCACCCTTTCGCTGGGAGGTCGGGCTCGCTCTCGTCATCATCGGTGAAGCGATACGACTCGCCGGCGTAGCGGCGGCCGGCACCGTGACGCGCCGGCGCTCACGCAACGTCCAGCGACTGGTCACCTACGGAATCTTCGCTTGGGCGAGAAACCCCCTTTACATCGGCAACTTCCTGATCTGGATGGGATTCGTCACCATCTCTGGCGTACTGTGGTTTCTGCCAATCGCGGTGCTGTTGTTCGCCGTCGAATACGAGCTGATCGTGCGCTACGAGGAGGGTGTGCTCGAATCGATTTTCGGCCGGGAGTACCTCGATTACAAGAACGAGACGCCGCGCTGGATCCCTCGTCCGCCCAAGGGCGAGCAGCCGGTTGGCGAGTACCACTGGGGAGAGGCATTCAGGAGCGAGATCAGCACATTCCTGCAGTACGCCGTGCTCATCCTGGCGTTCTGGATCAAGAGTCAGATTGTGGTGAGCGCGGCGGCAACTGGGTTCATCAAGCGGTTCTAATCCCGACAACTGCTGGAACGCTGCTGCCCGCTATCCGCTTTACGCTGTCAGCTTTGTAGCCGCCCAAGTCAGGACAGCAATGGTGCCATTCGAAGCACCGGCAGCGCCCTTACTTTCCCGCCGCGAGTGGGGTCCTGACGATTGAAGCGGGAAGCGTAGTCAGCTATCAGCACGCAGCGGGTAGCAGCGTAGTTCAGTTCATCCCTTCGTCCTACACTCAACGCAAAGCACCCGCTCACTGGAGAACCGCGCCTTCATCTTCTCGACTAACGATCCGTAAAGGTGCCTATCGCAGAGCGCCCGTTTGCACGACGGGCACGCGCCGCCTTTCCCTGCTCTGAAAAACACCTTGCACTTGTCGCATTGCCAGGTGAACGCTGACTGGCGAAAAATCGGCACTTACACGATTGCGAGGGTCTGGGAGCCGCTCCACGATGCCCCGGGCTTGAGCTCCACCGGGGAGCCTATCTGTGCCGCTTCTACACAGACCATCCGCAGGTAGTCTTCGGTATCGAGACCGATGAACCCCGTCACCTTTTCTGCCCACGGATTCCAGACTACGGCGTCCTTGAATCCCGCCGCGCGAATCTCGATCCGCCGGCCGTTGCCGCGGTCTTCAACTTCGATTTTCTTGGGCGCCTTGAGATAAACGCGATCCGTCTCATCCGAGATCACGAGCTTCTTCGCCTCGTCCTTCGTCTCGTTGCCACCCTGCGTCTTGTCGAGATACCACTTCCCGGTTAGCCCGCGAATCGCAGCTTCCCGGATGTCCGCGACCTCTACATAGGTGTGCAGAGCCGCGGTAAAGCTGAACAACTCGTCGCCGGTGTTGAACGCGTCGAGCTTCACCTGCAGAGACTTGTCGTCGATCGTGACCGTCAGCTCCGTCCGAAAGTGATACGGCCATTGCTCGCGCGTCCGATGATCATCGGTCAGCACGAGCTTGACCGAGGATGGTTCATCCGACGAATCGCCATTCTCCGCGAGCTGCCATTCCGTTTTGCGCGCGAAGCCGTGCTGTGGCAGTCCACCCAGATTCGCAAACTGCGGCCACACGACCGGAATTCCGCCGCGAATCGGGTCTCCCGGCGCAAACGTCGCCGTCTTTCCCATGAACAACACTTCCTGTCCGCCCGCGGGAATCCAGGAGGTGACCTGCGCGCCATTGAGGTAGACATCCGCCGAGCTGCCCGACGGATGGGACAGCAGCACGGTGGACATTCCGTTCTTTCCGGGAACGATGGGAGGAGTCATAGAGTCAGATATTGAAGGCCGAGCACCGGATTCCGCCAGTCGCTTGGCAACGGAATGGCTACCTGTTGGGCCGTCCCGGAGGGGTCTCGCTCTTGAACACTTCGCGGTTGATTTGAACGTACTCCTTGAGATTCGCGGGCACATCCTCTTCCGGAAAAATCGCCGTCACCGGGCATTCCGGCTCGCAGGCGCCGCAATCGATGCATTCGTCCGGATGGATATAGAGCTGGTCCGCGCCCTCGTAGATGCAATCGACCGGGCAGACGTCGACGCAGGCGCGGTCCTTGGTGTTCTTGCAGGCTTCAGTTATGACGTAAGGCATGTCTTTCCTGGTAGCGCTTCTGCCGCGCCAAGCGCGATTCCTGTGCGAAAAATAGACTCACGCGATTGAATAGCAACCGCGGGCTGTATCACTTGAAGGTCCCCAGCAAGGTGCCAAGGAAGAGCAACAGGAGTACCGCAATGAGGACCGTGGCAATACGCTTACGAGTCCTTCGTACGGCCGCCCAGACCTCTTCGTCGAGATAGTATACGTCCGGAGCAGCTTCACGTATAACGGCGCGGTTGCACAGCCGTTTGAGCGCGAGTGAATGTCCGAGACCGATGGCGGTGTAGGATTGCGCAGTCGAGGGGGAGAGCGCACTGGCAGCGCGGAAATCGTCCACGACTTCCCGCTCGCGCCTGCGCATTATCGCGGCAACTGCTGCTGCTCCCATGTTCAGTTACTCCGTTGATCGTTCAATGGCCAGCTACTGCCGCCATGGTGGAAGATCGCCGCGCTTCTTGTCGAGGTCAGGATTCTCTCGAAAGAGAGTTGCGGTACGCCCTATCACTTGCACTACCGCGGAGTTCGTCGCGAGTGCCAGCGAATTCGCCACATCCTTGGGTTTCACGTCGTCCTTGTTCCCGAGCTTCACCTTGACGAGCTCGCGTGTCCGCAGTGCATCGTCCAGCGAACCGATTACCGACGGTGTCAAGCCGTGCTGTCCGACGTGCACCGTCGGACTGAGATGATGCGCTTCCGCGCGCAGCTCGGCACGCTCCCGACTCTTCAATTTCTCATCCTTCCCGGCTTCGTGATGAATCCGCGGACATCGATCGGTGTTCCATTCCAGTAGTTCGCGTCGCTCCGCATTACCTGGTAGTGCAAATGCGGCGTATTAGGTGGAGCGTTCCCCGTCGTCCCGACAAATCCGATTACGTCGCCCTCCTGCACGGCCAGACCGACCTTCACGTTGGGCGCATAGCCCATGAGATGGGCGTAATAATGCAGATATCGCCCGCTGGCGTCCGCGACGTAAATCGTGATTCCCCCAGCGCCCCCGTTCGCCAGCTTGATGATGCGACCAGGCGCGGCAGCCAGCACCGGAGTGCC
>JALYKQ010000307.1 GCA_030774675.1 Gemmatimonadota bacterium
ATCCCGACGGGACGAGCCCGCCGCCGCTTTCTCGGCTTGTTGACCTCGATGTCGACGACCGCGGCGCCGTAGGAGACGAGCGCGAGGCTTGTGGTCGGCGAGTGGAGCGTTAGCGGACTTCGACAACAGATCGCCAAATCCGCCCTGTTTTTTTCCGGAAACAGGGAGATTTTCCAAGAAAAACAGGGAGGCGATTGAGCACGAACGGGCAATCACTGAGAGGGATTAGGGACTTAGCCCGCATTATTCAGCCCATTGACCCTCCCGTCGCGCAAACCGGCGTTTTGGCGTGACTGGTTTGCGCTTTCGCCGCTTCCCGGACACGCCTTTTCGTCACCGGCGGTGGGCCAGCGTGCGGGTTGGAGAGGGTTTGCGGGTTGACGGGAAGGGTTGGATGTCCGGGGCGTCGCGCCCCGCCTGTTACGTGACGAGGCGCGGGATTCGCGCCAGCGCGTAATGCAAAATCTGTTGCGCGGGACAGGATGTCGGCAGGTGCACGCGGATTATTGTTTTCATCTCGACGACGCGCGCGGCGATTTTGACGAGGCGCAGGCGCAACGTGTCGAATTGCGCGACGCGCCACATCGAACGTCTGGGCATCGACGCGCGCAGGCCCCACATGATCCAGTAAGCGCCCGCGTGCAGGAACAGGCGCAACTGGTTCGCCGTGGCCCGCGTGCATGAGGTCCGGTCCGCCGCCAGATGCGTCTTCCAGGATTTGATGTGATTTTCGGCCTGGCCGCGCCGGCAATAATCATCTTCGTAGAGCCTGCGGGCGTTGCGCTTCTTCAGATTGGTGACGACGAAGCGCGTGTCGGGCCCCTCCGCGCCGGCCTCGACGCGGGCGATGACGCGCTCGACGCGGCTCCAGCTCGCGGCCCCGTCGTAAAACTCTTTGTAACGGCGCGCCTTGCCATCCTTCGGCGCGGCCTCGTAGCGGGCTTTCACGCTGGCCTCAAGATCGCCGATGTGGCGGCGCAAGGTCGTGGTCGGCGCCACGCCGAGGATGTAATCGAGCCCATTGGCGCGACAAAAGTCGAGAACCTCGGGGCAGCAATAATGACTGTCGCCGCGCAACATGATTTTGGTCCTCGGCCAGTTGGCGCGGATGGCGCGCAACAGGCGGCGCAGGATGGGCATGATCTCCTTGCCGCTTGGCCGTTTGGCGGGACGCAGCACCGCGGTGATGAAACGGCCCGCGCCGTCGAACACGACGATCGGCTGAAAGCCGTATTCATCGTAATGCGCGTTGAACAGACGCAATTGCTGGCCGCCATGCACCGCGTCGAACGTGTCGTCGATATCGAGCGTTATGCGCTCGGGAACCTGGTGAAACGACTCGCAATAGAGATCGACCATGGCGCGGCCCAGGCGCAGCAGGGCGCGCGCATCGGGCAGGTTTTCCAGCCGCGAGATCGTTGGTTGCGAACACAGTTCGCGATCCGACGGCGAAAGATCGAGCGCCATCTTGAACATGGGATCGCAGCGCAGCGTATCGGCGTCGTTGCCGTCTTCGTAGCCCGCCGCGATCATCAGCAAACGAAAGCGCATGATAGCGGCGAGCGTGTGCGTGATCTGGTCCGGCGCGCGCGGGTCCTCGATGCAGGCGGCCATGCGATCGGCGACGCGAAGGCGTTGCTCGACCTCGCGCAAAGCCAGAATCCCGCCATCCGATGACAGCAGACCGCCGTCGAAGTTGACGACAACCTTCTTGCCGGCAACAGGTGACAAGCCCGGCAGCGGCAGCATAGGATCGTACATGGCGGGTGTGGCTTTCCTGAAACGGCGAAATTTTGATTCGACACCAAAATCATACGCTGAATCAGCGCTTTAAGCCACATCCGCCAGCCCGGGCTGAATAATCCGGGCTAGGTACAATACGGTTCACTTAAGCACCCTGATGGCTTTTTTGATGTTGAGCGGCGGCAGCGGGTTGTTCGTTCGTCGTCGAAGCGGGAAGTTGCTCATCTTGCGTTTAACTCCGCGAGGATTGCGTCGGTTGCGACTGGAGACGACGCGTTCCTGCAGGATTTCGTCGAGCACGGCATCATGAAAGGTACGCCTCTGCCGAGGGGGGAATGGCCGCGAAACGCGGGAGCTTGCGGCGGATGACGCGGACGGCATGCAGGAAAGAGAGCCGGTCGGGGTCCTCGTCGGCTTTGAGCGCGGCTTCATGCATCAGGCCGCGAATGGCGAAGTGAGCCATCATGAGGCCGTAGAATTCCTGGCGAACCAAGTCGGGGGTTTTGCTGCGCAAGACGATCTTGGCGCCGCGCAGATGGGTCTTGAGTTCGTCGAGCGCGGTTTCGATTTCCCAGCGCTCATGATAGAGCGCCGCCAGTTGCGCGGCGGGAGCTTTGTCGTGATCGAGAATGGTGGTGACGAGCCGGTAGATCGGCTCGGCATCGGCGACGCCGTCCAGACAATAGTCGATGACGCGCAGCTCGACGCCGTTGGTCTGGCGTCGCCGATCTCGCTCGGATGGGTAGATGCGGCTCAGATAGGAACCGTCCGGCAATCGCTTGTCACAAGCAAGGCGCATGTTCTTCTTGCTCCGCCAGAGCAGATCGGCCCCGCTCTGGCGCGCCAGAGTCCACAGCCGGAAACCGAAAAACTGCCGGTCCGCCAAGCACAACATGCCCGCCTGCAAACTCGCCAGCACGGCTTTGGCCAAGCTGATCTCACCGGTTCCATAGTCCGCCATCTGGCTGCCGAACAACACGTGCGTGCCATTCTCCACCAGGGACACAAAGCGGATTTGCGGATAGGCACTGCGCCCCCGGCTGGCGCCGGGCCGGCCGAAGGCCGCGTCGTTTTCCGCCTCGTCGGCAACGTCCAGCGTGCTGCCATCCAGGCTGACCAAACGCCAGTGCCGATACCAGGCCTCACGGGTCGCCCGAACCGCAATCGGCCTCACCACCTCGTCATGCAGTTGGCGCACCGGTTCCCATCCGAGCCGCGTGCGCGCTTGCGAAATGCCCGACTTGCCCGCCACCTTGACGGTCGCCGACGGGTCGAGAAGCCATTGCACACCCTCCAACAAGCAGCGCAGCACCTCGCGATAGGATGACTGCATATAGAGCGCCAGCGCGATCACGTAATAGACCACCACGTGCGCCGGCAAATCGCGCTGGCGCACACTGGCGGTTCCGGTTGCCGCCAGCACCGAATGAATCTTGCTCACCGGAAACGTCTTGGCCATCACCCCTAGACTGATGTAATCCGTAATCCGGCTGCCTGCCGGAAGCGTCGCAACGATTCTAGCCATTTGCCCTGTCC
>JALYKQ010000308.1 GCA_030774675.1 Gemmatimonadota bacterium
GAGAAACGCTATTCCCGGGTAGGTGGATTGTCTGGCGGGCAAAAGCAGCGACTCGCTGTCGCCTGCGCGCTCGTCGGGAATCCGCAGCTGCTTTTCCTCGACGAGCCGACGACGGGACTCGATCCCCAATCCCGCCGTCAGATGTGGGACCTGATCGCCAAGTTTCAGGCGGAGGGAAAAACCATCGTCCTCACGACGCACTACATGGAAGAGGCGGAGCGCCTCTGCGATCGCGTTGCGATCGTCGATCATGGTCGCGTCATCGCCCTTGGATCGCCCGGCGAGCTCATCGACTCCGTGGATGTTTCACATCTTCCGCCGCCGGAGCCGCGCAAGACTTCGGCTACACTCGAAGACGTCTTCGTGTCCCTGACCGGCAGGACTCTGCGCGATGAATGAGCGGGTTCCGTTTCCGATCCCGGACGCCCAGGCGCGCGACCCGTGGAAGCCTTTGCAAAGCAGGAGCTTCAGGAACGGCTCGATGGCTCAGCTCACGCTCGTCAGGTTCCGCGAGTTCATCCGCGAGCCCGAGGCCGTATTCTGGACCTTTATTTTTCCGATTCTGCTCGCGGCCGGGCTCGGGATAGCGTTCAGGCAGCGCGGGCCCGACAAGGTCCAGATCGGCGTCGTTGGCAGTGCCGCCGCTGCCGCGGCAGTTGTCGACGCGCTTAAGAAGGACTCGACGCTGGTGGTCGAGACCTTCGACGACAGCGCCGCCGCCCGGGCATTGCGAACCGGCAAGGTTGCATTGCTGGTTGTCCCGGGATCGGCGACAGACGGTGTTCACTACGTGTACGATCAAGGGCGAAGCGATGCGGTGAACGCGCGCGTGCTCGTCGATCGTGCCGTGCAGGCTGGCGCCGGCAGAGTCGACCCCGTCCGCGTCAGCGACACCTACGTAACCGAAGCCGGCTCGCGCTATATCGACTTCCTGATCCCCGGACTGCTCGGCATGAATCTCATGGGCGGCAGTATCTGGGGAATTGGGTTTTCGATCGTGACCGCTCGGAGCAAGAAGCTGCTCAAGCGGCTGATGGCGACTCCGATGTCGCGTGCGCAGTATCTGTTGTCATTTCTGGCCTCGCGTCTCGTTTTTCTGATTCTCGAAGTCGTGACGCTGGTCGGGTTCGGCCATTGGGCATTCGGCGTTCCGCTCCGTGGCTCCCTCGTCACGCTGTTCCTGATCTCCCTGTTTGGAGCGATTTCCTTCGGAGGACTCGGGCTGCTCGCCGCGTCCCGCGCGCGCACGACTGAAGCAGTTTCCGGAATCATGAACTTCATCATGCTCCCCATGTGGATCTTCTCGGGAGTGTTTTTCTCGTCGTCGAACTTTCCACAGGTGGTGCAGCCGTACGTCAGGGCGCTCCCGCTCACGGCGGTAAACGATGCGCTTCGTGCCAACATGCTCGAGGGAGCTTCACTACCCGCTGTGACCCCGCAGCTGTTGATAATTCTTGCCTGGGGCTTGGTAACGTTCTTCGCGGCGCTCAAGCTGTTCCGCTGGCGGTGATTATTTGAGCGAGTCGTCGCCGCCCGCATCGGAAAAACTTCTGACGGTCAACAATTCGCTCTCGATCCCGCGCAACGAGCTCGACGTGAGGGTATCGAGAGCATCCGGTGCCGGCGGTCAGCACGTCAACAAGACCTCTTCACGGGTAGAGATTTTCTGGAACGTCCAATCCTCGCGGGCGCTCACGGACGAACAGCGCGCACGACTGCTCGACAAGCTTTCCTCCAGATTGACTGCGGAAGGCAGCATTCGGGTGGTGGCGAGCGATATGCGGAGCCAGAGCCGGAACCGTGATCTTGCCGAAGAGCGTCTCGCCGAGGCTGTTCGCCGCGCGCTGATCGTTCCGCGAAAGCGCAAACCGACCAAGCCAACGCGCGCGGCCAAGGAAGCGAGGCTCGAATCGAAGAAGCGGCACTCCGACAAGAAGCGGAAGCGCACAGACAGATCATTCGAGTGAAGCACAATCCGGCCTCGCGCGCGCAGATCATCGCTGCGTTCGCTTCCATCTATCTGGTCTGGGGATCCACCTATCTCGCGATCAGGTACGCCATCGAGACCATTCCGCCATTCATCATGGGCGGCGCCCGCTTTCTCCTCTCGGGCGCGTTGCTCTACGTCTGGGCTCGATTTGGCGGTGCCCCGAAGCCGACACGATTGCATTGGCGCAACGCCGTAATAGCCGGTGCCTTTCTACTGCTCGGTGGAAACGGTGCAGTGGTGTGGGCAGAGCAGTTCGTTCCTTCAGGGCTTACGGCGCTTCTCGTCTCGATCCTTCCATTCTGGCTCGTGATCATCGAGTGGGTGAGACCGCCGAGGCGCCGTCCGAGTGGCTTGGTATTCCTCGGACTGGTAC
>JALYKQ010000309.1 GCA_030774675.1 Gemmatimonadota bacterium
GAACGGGACCGGTATCCATCCGCTGCCGCCGGGTGCACCCGCAACTCTTTCACAGGTGGGGACTCGAGGCGCGCCGGCTCTGCCCTAAGGCACGTGACCGGCGATCAATTTTTAATTCAGGCAGGCGCGGTAAACTGCGTTCCGCCATAGCCTTGTAAAGTTATTCCGGAATCGACCTAAGTCAATGGGACCGGGTTCGAATTCTCTGGCTTCGGTCTCATCAATAGGTAGACAGGCCAGCTCAGCGCTAGCAGCACGAGAGAATAGACGGTATTCCGCGTGTCAGCCAGAGACGCCCCAACCAGGAACCCGAGAGAGACCAGCAGCACCAGTCCCGTCGTCCAGGGATGTCCCCTGGCCCTGAACGGCCTCGGCGCGTTTGGCTCCCGTTTCCTCAGAATGAACACGCTCGCGAAGATCAACGCGTACTGCGCGACGAACAAGAATGCGGTCACCGCGAGCACTACCTCGAAAGTGCCCGTAATGACGAGGGCGATCACCACTGCAGCGCTCAAGAAAAGAGCGACCACCGGAGTGCCGCCCCGATTCACATAACTCGCACCAGGCACGAAGCCGAAGACGCTCAACCGATGGAGCACTCTCGAGGTCATCAGTTGGAACGCGTTCACCGCACTCAGGAGGGAGACGATGGTCAGGACCCGGATGACCGTGTCACCCTTCGCCCCGAAGATTGCATTCGTCGCTGTCGCCGCTACGAGCGGCTGGCCAGCCATTTTGTCTATCGGCAGGACATAAAGGAATCCAATGTTCACGAGGAGATAGATGACGGCGACTGCAATCACTCCGCCAAAAATCGAGCGCGGAATGTCCCGAGCCGGATTTCGCAACTCCCCCGAGAAGTAGACGATCCCGTTCCACCCGTCGTAGGTGAAGATCACGGCTTGCATTGCCAGAACGAACGCAATCAGAAAAGGGAAACCTGTAGGCGGATGCGTCGATCCGCTGTTGCCGCCGAAACCCCGCCCGAGCAGGAAGCACGCGCCAACCAGAATTACGAACGCTAGCGTCTTGGCGATCGCCGTAACATTCTGGGTCTGGCTGCCCGTCTTCACTCCGCGCCACTGTATGAGTGCAAAGGCGACGATCACCGCGCACGCGATCAGGGAAGTCAGTCCCTTGGAGATCGCGAAGAGAATCGTGACGTACTCGCCGATCACGATCGCGGCGAGGGCAGCGCTGCTGCACGTCGACAGCCAGTCGCTCCATCCGATCACGAACCCTGCATAAGGTCCCATCGAGCGGCGGAGGTACACTGTGTATCCGCCCGACTCTGGCATCATCGTCGCGAGCTCCGCGAGAGCGTTGGCGCCGAGCGCGGCGTACAGCGCTCCGATGATCCAGACACCAATGAAGAGCCACGGCGTCGGAAGGAGCTGCGCGACAAGTCCGGGGTTGCGCAGAATCCCCGACCCAATTGTGTTTCCGATTGTTACCGAAAGCCCGAACAGGACTCCGAGGACCGCCAGCAAACCAAGACTGGGGCGAGCCGCTCCGCCAGTGTTTGGTTCCTGCGCCGCCTCGATTGCGCTCACTCGCGCGCTTTCAGACGCGATGATCCGTTGTTGCCCACTGGGCGTTCCATGAAATCCGCGAGCAGCTCGTGAAAATGGTGAGTACCTACCTCACGACGTTCGGAGTAACGCCCGCGATCGTAGAGGCGCGACCGCACGCCGCGCTGAACCGATTCGACAACCTCTTCATCCTCCATCTCGACGCGATGGAGTCCTGCTCCAACCCCGCTCTCTCTGAGCGACGCGTGCCACACATAGGAGTGGAACGAAACCTTCGTGCGACCCGCGGCGAGCGGTGTGACGACGTTGAGCGACAGTCCCCACGGGTAGAAGTTGAACATGATGTTGGGGAAGAGCCAGAAATAGAACGCGCCGACGCGCTCCTTTGCGTTCGGATGATCCTTCGGAAGATCGAACGCCGGCTCGCCTTGCTTCGCGATCCCGAGCTGCAGATTCCCCCAGCGGAATCGCTCGGTCCGGTAACCGGAGTAATCGAGCTTCTCGGCGAGTCCCGCGTGCACGTACGGGATGTGGAACTCTTCCAGATAATTGTCGCAGTAGAGCGCCCAGTTGGCGTTGATGAGATAATCCTGCGACGTCGCGCTGTCGCGCACAAACGCGTCGAGCGGCATGAACGACACTCGCTCGCGCACCGGCGCGATCCATTCCTCGAACGGCATCTCCGGCGCGAGTCCGCTAAAGAGAAGCGGACCCAGCTTCTCGAGCGGCAGCCTCGGGAGATTGTCTTTTTCCGAAGGGAAACCTATCGTCGAATCGAACTCCGGCATCGACACGAACTTTCCATCGAGCGCGTACTTGCGCCCATGATACCGGCAGCGCAGCGAGCGGGCGTGTCCTTCACCCTCGACCACGATGGCGCCGCGGTGCGTACAGACGTTCGATAGGCAGTAGACGATTCCTTCATCGTCGGACGTAAGGACGAGCGGCTCGTTGAGACACCCCTCGAGCAGAGTGAAGGGAAGAACCCGACCCGGCGACTTCACCCGAGCAGAGTCGCCAACCCACTGCCAGCTGCGCGCGAACACGCGGTCCTTTTGCAACTCGAAGTACTCAGGATCGGAGTACACACGAGCCGGCAACGTCGATGCTCGGCGGATGTCCTTGTCGATCTCGAAATCCGGAGTCATCGCAATTCCCCTGTCGCGAGGCCGGCCATTCCCCTGCCTACGCTTCGAGAACTGCTCGAAATCGTACCGACTTGTCACGTACGGTTTGGAGAGCTTCGTTCACACGGGTCATTGGGTGGCGCTCGATTGTCGGCACGATCCGGTGCTTCGCGGCGAATGCCAGCATCTTCTCGATCGCTTTGCGCGAACCGGTGTTGCTGCCGACAATCTTCTTGTAGCCCGCCACCAGCGGAAAAGCCATCACACTGATGGCGTGCTGCGGCATTCCCAGTACACAGAGGGTTCCGTTTGGCCGTAGTGCGGCAACCAACTGGTCCCAGGGGAGATCCGCGGCAGCCGTGGTGAGGATCAAGTCGAGCGAATTGGCTGTGGTTGCCATTTGATCCGGATCGGCGAGGTCGACAAAGCGGTTCGCGCCGAATCGGCGCGCCTCCTCTGTTTTCGATTTTGAGGTCGAGAACGCGGTCACCTTGCATCCCATCGCGCGCCCGAACTGGAGGGCGAGGTGACCGAGACCCCCTACGCTAACGACGCCGAGCTTGGTTCCTCGCCGCGCCTTGTGGTCCAGAAGCGGAGTAAAAACCGTCGCCCCGGCGCACAGCAGCGGAGCCGCTTCTGCTGATGAGATAGCCTTTGGAATCGGAAAGGCAAATCGCGCGTCAGCCCGCACTTTGTCGGCAAATCCTCCGGCATGACCCAGACACGTAGGTTGCGCGCTCGCACAAAGATTTTCTTCGCCCGCCTTGCACCATTCGCACTTCATGCAGCTTCCCGCCTGCCAACCGATCCCCACCCGTTGGCCGATCTTGAGATCCTTGGCGGATTTGCCGAGCGCGCTTACCGTGCCAACGATCTCATGACCGGCAATAAGCGGGTACGAGCTGATCCCCCACTCGTTGTCGATGAGATGAACGTCGGAATGGCAGATCCCGCAATGTGTTACCGCGACTTCGACCTCGTTGCTGCCGAGGCGACCCGGATCGAAGATGTGCGGAGTGAGCTTGGCGCCCGCTGACGGCGCCGCGTAGGAACTGATGGGCATGACCGGCTCGGTTGGTTTTGCTGCCGAATCTACGATGCCGCTAGGCGCCCGCTAGGTCCCAGAACTCGACCCGATTTCCTCCGGTCGGAATCGCGACCAGATGGCGGCGAGCATCGATGCCGATTTCCGCCCGCGTTGGCACGTTGCAACGAATCAGTTAGAGCACACGGATGACGATGTCAGCGTTCGGTTTGAGCAACCAATATCCCGGGTTCGTAACCCCACTCGCAAACGTACCAGCGGTTTTCCCCGAGAGCGATGAGATCTGGCTGTTCATCAACGCCTTGGCTTGAGTGTTCTTACCGGCCGCCCGATTCGCTTCGGCTTGATCGAGATAGCCGATTAATTTCGTGCACAACGTAGATGATGTGATCCATGTCAGCGGAGCAGCGCAGCTCGTTTGCGTTGGAGTCCGCAATCGCGCAATTAGAGCCATTGGAGTTCGGTCCGTGGGTCACGGACCGGCCACGACGGTTTTGCCTGGCAGCGTCCTGTGCTTGAGCGGATCCCCCGATATCTTGTACGCCCGCCTTTTATTCTTTCGTCTGCGCCGATGGATAGTTGACCGCGTCGTCGACAGTCGCGCGGGGCCAATTACATGGGTTGATTCAGCAGGAGCTTACGCCATTCCAATTGACCCTTGCGCATTTGATTGATCGAGGGGTTGCGGTAGTCAATCCCGGGGTTCGGATAACCATTTGGCCCCAGCGTGGTAAGGCGTTCTTGAATGTTAGGATTTCTTATAAGTACTTGATCACAGATAACCCCAACCAGGACTCGAGCACCTTTAAAAGTCGCTGCTGCCCTTTGGTCCCACCCGAGGCAATCCACGAGACGCGGAACAGCCGAAGGGAGTTTGCTCAGCTTCTCAAACGAGTTTTCACTCCCGCTAAACTCGTACATCTCGCTATCTCCCGTGAATTCGCCCTTGGTGTTAAGGGCGGCGGCGATAAGAGTGTCGATCTGGTCTACAATCGCGCTTCCACGCCAATGAGCAACTTCGGTCGCGGCGATTCCGTTGTCCTGACGGGCGGATGAGTCTTTAACAGCATTCGGCTGGCTACTTCGCGTCTCAGTCGATGACGCAGTTGCAGCCGTGACCAGCGATTTGTCAGCCGAATCTGCCGGCGTGGATTGATGCTGATCGACACGCGAGCACGCTGCGCTGAGACAGGTCAGAGCAATTAATTGGATGCGTTGCGTCATCAACGTGCGAGGGGCCGATGAATCAGTTAGAGCACACGGATGACGATGTCAGCGTTCGGTTTGAGTAGCCAATATGCCGGGTTCGTAACCCCACTCGCAAACGTACCCGCGGTTTTCCCCGAGAGCGATGAGATGTAGCTGTTCATCGAGGACTTGGCTTGCGTCGACTTACCGGCCGCGCGATTCGCTTCAGCTTGATCGAGATAGCCGATCAATTTGGTGCACAACGTAGATGACGTGATCCATGTCAGCGGGGCAGCACAGCTCGTTTGCGTTAGCGTCCTCAAACGCGCAATTAGGGCCTTTGAAGTACGGTCGGTGGGCCACGGATCGGCTCCTACGGTCTTTCCTTGCACGGAATAGTTGGCCAGCCGATCGTCCGGCAGAGTATCCGCGCTCTCTTCCACGACTGGAACGTCCTTTCCAAACCAGGCCGTGACGATTGCCGGGGGCCCAACCGATTCAAAGTACAGCAGAATGCTGGTCGCTGCTGGGGGCAACAGATCCAGGAAAGCCCAATCTGCCACCGGTCGACCTCGGTAGGAGCCCAAAACGGAGTAACTGGTTTTTGGCTGGGGTGTTGGAATCGATTTCACACCCGCGGGAGCGTCAACAGTGAAGGTGAATAGCGAATCGCGGCTTGTCGACCGGTTCAGAATGATGTAAGTGACTCCGACCGTATCTCCCCGCACTGCGAGAGACTTTACCGTTACGTCGACTGTGAGCTGAACACTCGGAGTCTGAGCGGGTAACGCAGCCGAGGCGGCTAATAGGACAGCTACGAAGATTCGCAACATGGTCAGTTTATTGGTTTCGGGTACACGAGATGATAGTGGTTGCCTTCAATGTGAACCTGGCCTGAGAGACTGTCACGCCAAATTCTTTTCACTTCTCGTAATTGCGCCGACGTCAACGGCGGGAGATTGTTTACTGAATCCCTCTGGGTTCGAAGATCCGTGTGCATACCTTCTCGGTGGCCGGCATGGGGCAAGTTCCAAGGAGTATTCTGCCAGTCATAGTCGAAGAGACCTCCGAACTGGAGACTGGAATCGTTGTACTGGAGTCCTGATCCGAAGACTCCGTTGTACAGGAGCGCGAGTTGCTGAAGACGGGCGATATGTTCGGCGGTCGCGTAGTGATTTGCGGGGTGTTTCCCGCCATATGCGTCGCCACCGATGAGTGTGTAGCCGGGCCCCGGACCGTAAGGAACCAACCCGGGGGAGAACATTCCCACGTCGATGGTTGCCGAACCTGGCGTTGCGCTTGGGCTCGTGCCTTTTATGGTAACGGGCCCGCTAGGCTCAGGCGCTTGAAATGTGACACTATAGATGAAACCGCTTGGCCCAGTGTTTACCTGGACTGTAGCAGCGCCATTGAGAAACCCGGCGGGCTTGGGCGGATTCCCCGAATGAAGGTGTCCCGACGTATTTTCGGTAGCCGTGAGGTCAAGAGTCACAATGCGGTTGGGAATCGGAGTTCCGTCAGGTCTTACGACGGAGACGGTTAGTTTCTGGGTGTTTGGATCGTTCCTCGGGATGTATCCCGGCAGCGGAGGAACAAATACCGAGAATTTCATCCTGCTGCTGTCGGGTACGATCTTCACTTGGCCGCCATTCAGCACGACGCTCGCGCTATCAACCTGCTCCGCTCCGTTTGCCAGAGCGGTGAGTTCCATAGCCCCGGATTCGCGTATAATGGCTGAGCAAGGATTAGTCGGTGAGGTACACGCCGTCGTTAGTCCTCCGCCCCCACCGCTCGGCAGCCATCGCCACGAAAGGACTTTCAGGGGCACCTGAAGTCCCTTTATAGACGACGGACTCACACTCGCGGTAAAGACTACTGTCTGCCCGGAGTCGACCTGAGACGCTGATGCTCCGAGCTGAAGGGTTGCCGGAAGGGGCATCACCGAAACCGTTTGAGATCCAGAGTAGCTGTGACACGGTTGATAGTTGCAATCACTCGTGAATTGTGGAATGCCGTGAGTTCGATTTACGCTCCCAGTACCTTCGACGAGAGACGTATCAGTCCAGGAACTCTTCGGGAGCGGAATCGTAAAGACAAGGTCCTGGCCCCATGCTCCCTTGGACGCTGAACCGGAAGGTGACGTTCGCATAACACGAGCTGAATACACTCTCGACATAAATGCCGGAGCCGTCGAGATCGCCCGAGTATGGCCGGAGATAGGTGTCGGAGCGGGCGACGGTGCTGATCACACCGTCCAATCGGAGCTGAACAATCACGGCGTAGTCATACGTTGGCAGACTCACCGAATTTGCGGGGTCGGTTGAACCTCCGATGGGAAGGTCCAACCCAGAAACGGCCGGAGGCACGATCGTCAAGAGTGGATGAACCGCGAAGGGTTCGACGGTCAACTCTTTCTCGGCGCAGGCGGACGCTAGTGCGCAGAGAATAGGGACTAAGAGCGAATACATGGTAATGCGACGCATGATTGAATTCCCCTCGGGAGGGAGCTGGAGTGGAGCCTACCATAGACCTTAAACTGGATTTCCGAAATGGCGGTTTCGTACCACCGAATGTCGATTCCATATCAGAACTAGCTTGTGCTCTGTGGAGTAGGTGACTCGTTCAGTTCCGGGTTCAACTGCGAGCCTATGGTAATCTGGGGCGTCAGAATCGCGTCAGTTTGCGAGAGCCCAAACCGAGCAAAAAGGAGGCATCGTCAGAAGACGATTGCGAACCGTGTGCTCTCTGGGATTGAACAACAACTGAAGTTTCATTTTCAGAGCTTGCAGAGACCGCCGTAAGTCTCCGGTCTGCGGTCCCGGAAAAACTGCCACACGTTCCGCACCTCGCGAATCTGGTCCAGGTCGAGCTCCGCCGTGATCAGTTCGTCGCGATCGCGCGATGCCTGGACCAGGAATTGTCCGCGCGGATCGCAGAAGTAGCTCTGTCCATAAAACTCGCCGATATTCCACGGCTTCTCGAAGCCGACGCGGTTGATCGCCCCCACAAAGAACGCATTCGCCACCGCATGTGCCGGTTGCTCGAGCTTCCAGAGATATTCGGATAGTCCCGCGACGGTCGCCGAAGGATTGAAGACGATCTCCGCGCCGTTCAACCCGAGCTCCCGCGCGCCCTCGGGAAAGTGCCGGTCGTAGCAGATGTAGACCCCGATGTCCGCGTACTGAGTCTTGAACACCGGATATCCGAGGTTGCCCGGCCGGAAATAGAACTTCTCCCAGAACCCAGGTCCGCAGTGAGGAATGTGATTCTTTCTGTACTTTCCGAGATACGTCCCGTCGGCGTCGATCACGGCAGCGGTGTTGTAGTAAACGCCGGTGCCTTCTTCCTCATAGATGGGGACCACTATTGCCATCGAGTGACGCTTCGCCACTTCCTGCATCAGGCGCGTCGTCGGCCCGTCCGGGATCTGCTCCACTGCATCGTACCACTTCGTATTCTGCTCGGCGCAGAAATAGGGGCCGGTGAAAATCTCCTGCATGCACACGATCTGCACGCCCTCGCGCCCGGCCTGCTCGAGCAGCTTGAGATGCTTCTCGATGTTCGCTTCACGAATCTTTTCCAGCGGCTCGTCGGTCGAGCACGCGTGAGTCGCCTGGATCAGACCGCATTTGACGACGCGAGGCATCCAGCTATCTCCCTATGACTTTGAAGGATTGGGCACGATTGTCTGGCGACGCATCAGTAGCCAATAGATGATGAAACTGAGAGCGAAGGTCACGAACCAGGCGTATGAATAGATCCGGTCGAAGAATGTCGGATTGGCGACTGCGCCTCCCGGCGTCGTCACTGCGCGTATGAAGCCGGGGACTACCGGAGCGATCGACAGCACCAGAGCGATGATTGCCTTGGGGTTGACCCCGTTGACGTAAGTGTAACGGCCGCGCAGCCTGAACAGATCGTCCACGTCGAGCTGCTGCTTTCTGATGATCCAGTAGTCGGCGATCAATATCCCGCCCAGGGCACCCATGAGGCTCGAGTACCCGAGCAGCCACGTAAAGATATAGGCGGCCGCGTCGGAGTAGAGCTTCCACGGCATCATGACGATGCCGAGCACCGCCGTAATAAGCCCGCCAGTGACGTAGCTGATCTTGCGCGGGCTGAGATTCGAGAAGTCGTTCGACGGCGAGACGACGTTCGCCGCCATGTTCGTGGTGAGCTGCGCGGCGAGGACCACCAGCGCGGCAAAGATGATCACGGGTGCACGACCAATTCTGCTGACCAGCTCGATCGGATCCCAGATCGCCCTCCCGAAGATGACGATTGTCGCGCTCGTCACCGCCACTCCGATGAACGCAAATGCAGTCATGGTCGTCGGAAGGCCCAGCGCCTGACCAAGGGCCTGCGAGCGCTGACTCTTCGCGTAGCGCGTAAAATCAGGAATGTTCAGACTCAGCGTCGCCCAATAGCCGACATTGGCAGTGAGCGCGGCGGGGAAAATCGCCCAGAACTCGGCATTGCCCTTCTGGAGTTTCTGGGACTCGCCGAGAATGTGGGTGAGCCCCCCGCCATTTCGAATGGCCCATAAGAGCAGCAACGCGCCGCCGCCAAGAAGGAGCGGTGCGGACCAGCTCTCCAGGACCTTGATGCCCTCCGTCCCCTTGAGGATGATCGCGACCTGGATGCCCCAGAAGACGGCAAACGCTATCGCGATACTCCCGGGAATCTGCGCCCAGCCCGGCCACGCTGCCTTGAGCAGCGCGTCGAGAGCGAGGGCACCGATCCAGGTCTGAATTCCAAACCATCCGCACGCCACGATCGCGCGCAGCATCGCCGCCACGTTCGCGCCGCGCACGCCAAAGCTCGCTCGGCAGAGCACCGGGAACGAGATACCGTATTTCGTGCCCGCATGCGCATTCAGAATCATCGGGATCAGCACGATTACGTTGCCGAGCAGTATCGTCGCCATCGCTTGCCACCACATCATCCCCCGCTCCATCAATCCGGACGCAAGCGTATAGGTGGTGATGACGACGCTCATGCCTATCCAGAGCGCGGCGATGTTATAGGTGGACCACGTGCGTCGCGCCGGCTCGGTGGGCGAAAGGTCGGGATTCCAGAGTGGACTGTTTCGAATGCCGTCAGAGATTCGCGCCGAGTCCGCGGTGTAGCTCGCTCCGCTCGCCGCCGCCGTCACGGCGCGAGGCCAGCGGTCGTGCGTGGCAGCCACTGTCCGCGACCTTCAGTCCCGACCACCTGGTAGTCGTCCACGATCACTGCGCCGCGCGATAGCGTGGTGCGCGCAAACCCGGCCAGGTCCCAGCCCTCGTACGGCGACCAGTCGGCATTTGTCTCCATCGATTCGGGATCGACTGTGTGCGTTTTCGTGGGATGGATGATCGCGATATCAGCATCCGCCCCTATCTGGATCGCGCCCTTGCGCGGATAGAGTCCCATGATCTTCGCCGGATTGGTCGAGAGCTTGGTGCACATCTCCTCGAGCGTGATCTTCCCGGCCCGTACTCCGTGAGTGTAGGTGAGCGGCATCAGCGTCTCCAACCCCGGCATCCCCATCGGGATCTTGGTCCAGTCCCCATTCCACATCGCCTTCTGCTCGCGGTCGAAGGTGCAAGTATCGGTGGAAACGACCGACACCTCTCCGGTGCGGAGCCCCTTCCACAGACGCTCGACGTCCTTTGGCTTCTTGAGCTGAGGACAGCAGGCGTACAGATGTCCGTCCTCCCTCTCGAACACCGAATCGTCGAGCACGAGATACTGTACGCAGGTTTCGGCCAGCACGGGGACGCCCCGAGCCTGCGCCGCCCGGACGATGTCAGCGCCTTCACCGGTCGACATGTGCACGATGTACAACTGTCCACCAGTTGCCTCGCACCACTGCACCGCCCGCTGGATCGCCTCGGCCTCGATGAAATTCGGCCGCGTCATCGGATGCAGCCGCGCGCCGTACTTCTTCATCATCTCCGGCGTGTGGTGGCGCGCAATCAGCTCGTCGAGAACCCGCGCCGACTCCGCGTGGACCAGCAACATCGTGCCGTATTCCTTCATCTTTTCCAGCGTGCCGAACATCGCCCTGTCGTCAGACTGCCAGCCTTCGGATTCATAGATCATGAACTCCTTGAAGGTGGTGAACCCGCGATCGACCATTCCCTTGATCTGGTCCTTGTGGTCGTTCCAGCGCGTGATGCAGATGTGGAAGGTGTAGTCGATCAATGACTTTCCTTCTGCCTTCTTCATCCAGTTATCGGCCGCCTGATCGAGAGACTCACCCGCGTACGGGATTGCGAAGTCGATCAGAGTCGTGACGCCGCCCCGGGCGCCGGCGCGTGTGCCGCTACGATAATCGTCCGCCGAGACGGTTCCGCAGAACGGCAGCTCGAGGTGTACGTGGACATCCAGAACGCCCGGGATCACGTGATGATCCTTCGCATCAATGATCTTCGTTCCTTTATCCGCCTCTAGATTGAGTCCGAGCGCCGAGATCTTTTCGCCGCTGATTCCCACGTCACCCGTGAAGGTGCCAGCTGGCGTGACGACGTTCCCACCTTTTACAAGCGTGTCGAACTTCTTTGTTGCCATCAACGCTAGACTAACCCGAGCGCTTGATCGAGCACGTCCAGCGTGAAGTCCGCATCTTCGGCGGTGATGCACATCGGCGGCTTGATGCGAAGTACGTTGCCATCGAGACCGCCCTTTCCGACGAGGACGCCCATCTCGCGAGCCGCTTCGAGCAGCGCCAGAGTCTCCTTCTTCGCCGGCTCCTTAGTCTTCCGATCGCGTACCAGCTCGACGCCGAGCATGAGACCCATACCGCGAACATCGCCGATCAGCTGATGGCTCTTCCCCAGCTCCCTGAGGCCGTCCTTCAGCCGCTTGCCGACCACCCGTGAATTCTCCTGCAGCCCGTCCTCGTCGATGACATCCAACACCGCGATGCCGGCCGCCATGCAAACCGGGTTGCCGCCGAAGGTGTTGAAGTGAATGCGCTGCGTGAGCGCCTGCGCGATCTCCATCCGTGTCGTCACGGCGGCAAGTGGAACGCCGTTGCCGATTCCCTTCGCCATGGTGACGAAGTCCGGGACGACATCGAAATTCTCGAAGCCCCAGTAGTGTTCCCCAGTCCTGCCGAAGCCCGTCTGAACTTCGTCGGCGATGCAGAGCCCGCCGTTGTCCCGCGTGATCTTGTACGCTTCCTTCAGGTAATTCCGCGCGCCGTACGTCGCCCCACCTACGCCCTGGATCGGCTCCGCGATGAACGCCGCGATTTTGCCGGGCGTCGAGTAGCGGATGATCTCAAGGATGTCCTCCGCGCTCTTGGTGGCGATCTCCTCCGGCGTGCCGGAGTACGGGCTCCGGTACGGATCAGGAGAGACGGCGTGATGAACTCCGAGCGCGCCGGCCAGGGGATACTTCCAGGTGTTGTGCGACGTCAGTCCCATCGCGCTGGGCGAGCCACCATGATATCCGTTGCGCAGCGCGATGACGTCGGTATTCCCGGTGAACAACCGCGCCATCGTCACCGCGAGATCGTTGGCTTCGCTGCCATCATTCACGAAGTAGGTGACATCGAGTCCCTTTGGCATTTTCGACGCAAGCTTCTTCGCGAGCAGCGGCAGGTTCGGATGCAAATAGATCGTGGTAGCGTGCTGAAGCGTCTCGGTCTGTTTCTCGATCGCTGCTACGATCTTCGGGTGACAGTGTCCGCAGGAGACTGTGACGATGCCCGCGAACATGTCGAGATAGCGTTTCCCGGTTTCGTCGAACAGCCACTGCATGTGCCCTTCCACGATGAGGAGCGGCTCGCGATAGAGAGTGAAGATCGCCGGGTTGGTATAGCTCCGCCGCATGGCGAGAACTTCCTCGCGCGATGGCCCGGTGTACGGCTTCGGCCTGTGGTCGCAACGGGGCATTTCCGCACGCCCGCGCGATGTCGGTGCCTTGCCATGAGCGGTGCCAGCCACCGGAGTCGAGGTCGAAGCGATCGTCACGACTAAGCCCTTGCTACTTCTTCGGGCTGCGGAGCAGCGTAGCCTTCTACCGTCTCGTAGCCGGAATGATACTCGGCGGATTCAGGACGTCTGATCTCTGACTGCAGCACGATCCGATCGCGCCGGATTCCTCGAAAATCCTCGACGCTCTTCCAGCCATCCTTGGCGTGCTCCTCGATGAACTTGTCGAGGCCCGACAAGAGTCGCTTGATGATGTTTGGTCCGACCGCCTGATCCAGCATCGCGGCCGTGCACACCTGTACGGTGCCGCACCCCAATAGGAAATAAGAGAGCGCCTGATTGAAGTCGGACACGCCACCAATCCCGGAAAAGCTTCGATCCGGGAAGGCCTTGGTAAGCTGCGCCATCTTCGCCAGCGCGAGGGGCAGGATCGCAGGACCGCCAAGCCCGCCGCTCGAGACCAGGCCATCGACGTTGATCTCGAACTCGAGCGTCTCGGGATCGATTAGCGGAATGGATGGGAATGTGTTCGACGAAACGATCGCGTCGGCCCCGCCCCGAAAGCACGCGCCCGCCTCGACCACGATGTCTGCCGTGGCCGGCGTAAGCTTGCACCACACCGGCACCTT
Organism: Gemmatimonadota bacterium; assembly: GCA_030774675.1. Lineage (GTDB taxonomy): Bacteria > Gemmatimonadota > Gemmatimonadetes > Gemmatimonadales > Gemmatimonadaceae > UBA4720. The sequence continues at coordinate 13,447 of JALYKQ010000309.1, forward strand.
CGCGACTTCCTTCACCGCTTCGGTCACCACCGAGCACAGTCCCTGATCCTTACCGATGTTGGACCCCATGTCCCGGCGGTCCATGTGCGGGCAGGAGAAGTTGAGCTCGAGTCCATCCGCTCCCTCACCCTGTGCCGTTTCCGCCAGCTCCTGCCAATGCTTCAGCTCCTTGTCGTTCCCCGAGCCCGCCATGATCGACGCAATCAGAACTTTGTTCGGGAATGCCTCCTTGATCCGGCGGATGCGCGGTGCCCACCACTCCAGCGTTTTGTCGGAAATCAGCTCCCAGTTCCACGAGGAGTGCAGCGCCGCTCCGGGACGTTTCTTCATCGACACGTTGGCGTCGTCGGGAGTGGTGCGCATGAACTTCGCCTTTGCGCCATACACATTAACAACCGGATGCAGTCCAATCGTCTTGGTGACGACCCCGCCCCACCCCGCCGCGAAGGCGCGCGTGATGTTGGATTCCGACTCGGTCGGTGGTGCTGACGAGAGTAAAAACGGATTCTCGAAACGAATCCCGGTAAACGTTACGGAACGATCAACACCCATACAGCCTCCCCCCCTCAGGACATCCAGTTGGTTCCCGCTTCCTTATTCCATTTCGTGGTCATCTTCTTGGCCTGCGTCCAGAACTCGATCGAACCCCGCCCGGTGATGTCGCCAACTCCGAACTTGGAGTCGTTCCATCCGCCAAACGAGAACGGCTCGCGCGGAACTGGCACGCCGACGTTCACGCCGACCATTCCGGCACTGGCGTGTTCCATCACGTACCGCGCAGTGCCGCCGCTCTCGGTGAACACCGACGCCGCGTTCCCGTATGGTGAAGCGTTCTCGACCTTGAGCGCCTCGTCGACGTTCTTCGCCCGAATGATCACCAGCACCGGACCGAACACCTCATCCTGGGCGATCTTCATGTCGGGAGTGACGTGATCGATGATGGTCGGCCCAATGAAATAGCCGTTCTCTTTGCCCTTCACCACCGCGCGCCTTCCATCAACCAGCACCTTGGCACCGGCCGCTTCCGCCTCCGCGATGTACTTCTCGATACGTTCTTTCGCGGCGGCGGAGATGACAGGTCCGATGTCCTTGCCTGGAAGAATCTTGCGCGCGTGATCAACCATCCGGTCGATGATGTGATCGGTCGTCGAGACCGCGACCATCACTGACGCGGCCATGCACCGCTGACCCGCGCAGCCCGACATCGACGCGACCACATTACTCGACGTCATTTCCTGGTCGGCGTCGGGCATCACTATCAGATGGTTCTTGGCGCCGCCAAGTGCGAGGCAGCGCTTGAGTGTCGCGGTGGAGCGGCGATAGACAACCTTCGCGGTCTTGGTCGAGCCGACGAAGCTGATCGCCGCGATCCCCGGGTGATCGCAGAGCGCCTCGACCGCTTCCTTGCCGCCGTTGACGATCTGCAACACACCCTCGGGCAGTCCCGCCTCCTTCAGCAACTCGGCGATTCTTCCGGCGCTCAAGGGCACCAGCTCCGACGGCTTGAGAATCAGACAGTTGCCGAGCGCGATCGCATTGGGGATCGACCAGTTCGGGACCATGTTGGGAAAGTTGAAGGGCGTTATCGCGGCGACGACCCCGAGCGGAAAGCGCTCGATCCGGCATTCGACTCCGCGACTGACTTCCAGAACTTCACCAGGCGCGATCTGTGGAAGCGAGCAGGCGAACTCGCACAGCTCGGCCGACTTCAGTACTTCGGCGCGCGCTTCGCTCGAGACTTTGCCGTTTTCCTCGGTGATGAGCGATGCCAACTCATCGATGTTCTTCTCGAGAAGTGTCTTGTAACGGTAAAAGACCTGGACCCGCTCTTTGATCGGCGTGGACGACCAGCTGGGAAACGCTTTTGCGGCGCTGGCGACGGCGGTGTCGACATCGGCTTGAGTAGACAGAGGTACGCGCGAGATCACGCTGCCATCGCTCGGGTTGTGGACCTCGAGGAAGGAGCCGGCCGCGCCTACGAACGCACCATCGACGTAGTTCCGCACTTCAGGGTACTTCATCCAACCTCCAGCTTAACCGGTCCAACCGGCGGTCGAGATCCCTCCAAGCTATGGATTGGAGGGCACTTATCCCACAATGCGAAGATGTGTTTCGGGCCGAAACGTCGCAAGCGCGTGCCGGTCCCAGTGCCTGAGGTAGGGAACCCAGGGCGGTCAGTGCGAGACGAGCGGGCTTATGAGCGCCGGAGCTACAATCATCCTGAAGTCGTTCGCGAGGGTGACATCCGACAACACGCGGTTGCCCGCGAAGATCGGCGTAACCTCATAGGAGTCGGCCACGGAAAAATCCACTTCGTAGCCAAGATCCTTGAAAAAACCAAGCGTAATACTGCTCAGCGGCGACCTGAAACCGACGCTGACTTCGGGGACCATGAGCTCATCGCCAAAGATGAAGTATCTCCAATGCGGATCGTTCGGACCAATGCCAGCGCGGTTCTCGAGAGGAACCGTCACGCCGGTGTACCAGGCTCCATGTTTGGCGAATTCTGCCCGGGCCGTCGCGCCCGTGAAGTAGGGGTCATTCGTGTCGCCGCCGGTAAGCTTCCTCAGCGTGTAGCTACCAGGGTTGAACCCCAGGGTGTGGCCGATCTCATGAGTGATCACGCCAGGAAGCACTCCTAGCGCCTCCATGGAGGACAGGTCGGCTCGGTCCAACTGGAGATGGCTGAGAACGGGCAACGTGTCGCGTGCGCTGACGGCACACACTTGGGAGAGGGCGAGCGATCCATTGGGACCATCAGCTTCCGCAACGGAAATGAAGAGGAGCGGATTATGATGTGTCTCGTTGAGCTCGGGCTCACCGTCAAAGCAGGCGTTCGCGGGGTAATTGAATCGAAAATCTCCGAGGTTCTTTGACAGCGCCCGTGTCCACTTAGCGACGGCCGCTGCCACCACGGCCTTTTGCTGAGCAGTAAGCACGGAGAGGTAGCGCACATCTATCGTGAGGTGCGGCGGCGGCCCCGGAGGTCCCACGCTTGAGTCAGCTGCTCCGCAGGCGACGCAAACGGATGTCAAAAACCACAGGCGCGAGAGATCCTTGATAGTCGTCACGGCATGAAGCATGATGCTTGGCATTGAATCTCACAACTGAACGGAAACAGGAAACTTGATGACTGATCCTTCGGCTACTGTTGAGCAGCCGCATGAAGTACTTCCCCACGTCGATCACGGAATGTCGATCGGCATCGCCGCGGCCATCACCATCGTGTCGATGGTAGTCGTTACGGGCTCGACGTACGCGGTGGTGAAAGGAACGCTATCCGGCGGGATGACGAGACTACTCGCGGTCGTTTCGCTCCTATCGCTCGTCGCGATGGCTTACGGCCTGATCGAGCTGGCGCTGGCGGTTGTCGCGACCACAACCGAGAGAAGGCGAAAGGCACGCGCAGTCACGGAGCGGCGGCACGGTGCCAGGGCGAGGAAGCCCACGCCGCCCTAGTCGCGCGCGGCGCCGTTACGCTCCGAAAGTCACAGGCAGCGGAAGACGTGCGGAGACTGACCGCGAACGAGCGTAAAGGTACCAAGCTTCTGCCCTGTGTCAGTCAGCGTTACGTTGAGTCTCATCGTATCCCCGTCGGTCCAGCCCTCGTACTGCGCCGGGTGGCGTTCGGCGATTTGGCCCTCCATGATCGGCCCACCGTGCCCGGGACTGTGAGTGCCCTGGACGATGAAGTTGCCGTTCGTAGCCACGATTGACTGGTCGATGGTGCCACTGGCGCAGTCGTACTCGAGGGCGCCACCGTTCGCGGAGACTATGAGTCCAACGTGTTCACCGCCCCACTCGCTACGGTCTATCGGTCCGGCGAGATTGCGGGCGCATGCGCCCGCGACGGTGAGGAAGAGCAGAGCGAAGCCGGGGATAACCCCCGACGCGATATTCGGTTTCATGAGACGTCCCCAAAAAAGCTCTGACGAAGACTCTCCTATGCAGATTCGTTGCCACACCGCTCTAAACATCAGATCCCACAAAAAATATGTGGACTCAGGGACGCAGGACAAAAAAAAAGCGCTCCGGAACATCATCCGGAGCGCTTTCAGTGTCGGGTGTTAAGTGCTACCAACGGTAGTGCGCGAATGCCTTGTTGGCTTCCGCCATTCGGTGGGTGTCCTCTTTCTTCTTGACCGCGTTGCCTTCGCCCTTGCTGGCGGAGATGACTTCGGCTGCGAGCTTCTCGGACATCGACTTCTCGCTGCGACCGCGCGAGAAGGTGATGAGCCAACGCATTGCGAGCGCCGTGCGACGATCCGGACGGACCTCCACCGGAACCTGGTAGGTCGCGCCACCAACGCGGCGGCTCTTCACCTCGACGGCTGGCTTCAGGTTGGTCAGAGCCTGCTTGAAGATCGTGACACCGGGCTGCGAGGTCTTGTTCTCGACGATATCCATCGCGCCGTAGAAGATTCTCTCGGCAGTCGATTTCTTCCCTTCGTACATGATGGCATTGATGAACTTCGAAACCGTCTGGCTATCGTAGCGTGCGTCGGGAAGAATCGGGCGCTTGATCGACTTTTTGCGGCGACTCATTTCTTTTTACCTCCACCGGCTGCACCGGCGGCCTTCGGTTTCTTGGTGCCGTACTTGGACCGGCTCTTGTTGCGGCCGTTGACGCCCGATGCGTCGAGGGACCCGCGCACGATATGGTAGCGAACTCCCGGCAAGTCTTTCACTCGGCCACCACGAATGAGCACGATCGAGTGCTCCTGCAGGTTGTGGCCTTCGCCCGGAATGTAGGCGGTGACCTCGAAGCCGTTCGTCAGCCTGACGCGCGCCACTTTGCGAAGCGCCGAGTTGGGCTTTTTGGGCGTGGTCGTGTAGACGCGAGTACAGACGCCGCGTTTCTGCGGGTTGGATTTGAGAGCGGGCGCTTTTTCCTTTTTCTGAACGTCGCGACGACTCTGACGGACGAGCTGATTGATTGTCGGCATTAATACTGGTTGGACGACCGGTACGCAAAGGTGCGAAAAGTCCGCCCGATCCTTGCGGCAGACTAGCCTATAAAGTTAGACGGCAGTGGCATTTATGTCAACTTGCGCCGATGCTTATAGTACCGGCTGCGAGCGCGGGAAGCTGATCGCGCTGGCGGACTCCTTCCGCAAATGGTCCGAGCAGGTGAGCGATGCTGTTCGCGTAATAGCTGACCAGCGGCCGGTTACTGGGAAGCACGGAATATCCGCGTCCCACTCTCACCAGGATTCGTCGCATCTCGAGCATCCGCCAGGCGCGGTCGAAAATTTCCTCGACGCTGCCTTCGCGATGAATCACGCGCGCGCTGAGCTCGGTGAGCACGTCACGCATCTCGGACATGCGCGCGAGCAGCTGATCGTGCGAGATAAAATCTCCGTCGAAGCTCTGTATCGCCGCACACGCCAGCGACACCGGGGTCACCGGAACGATCGCTGCGATTCGCTCCAGCACAGAGTCCGACAGCAGCTGAACGCGGGCGAGCCGCTCCGCGCGCTCGAGTGCGAACAAACCTCCGGTCTCGCGATCCTCCCGGTCGAGCCACGGAGCTAGCGGAAACGCCTCACCGACTACGACCGCCGCGCGGCCGTAACGCTTCCACCTCCGCGCCACGAGCCGCGCCAGATTCCACCACACGTAGCGGAGGACTTCCGCGAGCTGCACATACCGTGGTGGGCGCTTCCGGCCCTCGCGCGCATCGAGCTCGCGCAGCAGCGAACGGTCCTCAAGAACGCGGTCGTAGTTGATCGCCACCGGCACGACATAGAGTCGGCTTCGCAGCGCCGGATCGCGCGCCACCCCGAGCACGTAATCGAGCAAGCCGATCTTCGCTTTGCCGAGCTTGCCGTCGCGACTGAGCCCGCCCTCGAGAAAGATTCCCTGGGTGACGCCGTTTCTGGTGATCAGCTGTACGTACCGCTCGAGCACGGTATGGTACAGCTTTTCCCGGTACTTCCGGCGGATGAAGTAGGCACCGAACGACTTGAAGATGTACTCGAGCGGAAACGTCCGCGCCCATTCCCCGACCGCGTACGAGATCGCGACCTGGCCGGATAGTAGGTAGCCGACGAGCACATAGTCCGCGTTGGACCTGTGATTCATGAGATAGATCACGATCGCGTCGCGCGGCACTTTCGCTGCCGAGGGACCGGTCGCGTGCTCGGCTGAGATCTCGTAGAAGAAGTTGAGCAGCACTCGGCTCACTACCAGACCGAACTTGTAGTAGGTGAGGATGTTGAAGAACGGTACGATCTCGTCGATGTAGCCTTCAACCCGCTTCCAGGTCGTCGCCTCGTCCACTGAATTCTCGACGGCGTGTTCCTTCACGGCGAGGGCAATTGCTTCGTCGGCCAGCAACGTCTCACGAACGAATGGTTTCTTGGTGAGCTTGAAGCGGTCGATGCGCGAACGGGATCGATGCACGGCCCGCAACGCCATGCCGGTCGCGCGCCGGCGCAGAACGAGCCCGATCACGAGCCCGGTGGCGACAATCCCGATGAGGGTCCAGAGCGTAGCCTTCACGTCAGATGCAAAACGCGCCACCGGGAAATTCCGGTGGCGCGTTAGACTCGACCATCAGCGACGCATCGTCAAGAGTTATTGGGTCGGCTGTTTGTCGACGTACCAGACGACGGTCGGATTGCAGGTGAGGGCCGGCGCGGCGCCGGCGCAATTGGCGGTTCCTGATGCGGGAGCTGTGGGGCTGCCAGGTACTCCGGCTTGAAAGTAAAAGATCGTGAAAGCCGTCCCCGAGGTGGTAACGCCAGCCGCTGGAATCGCTCCGACCGGAGTTGCCGGCGCAGGAGGACCCTGTGTCGAGGCCGAGACGGTCGCGGATCCGGCCGGAGTCACGCGTGAAGCTTGTTTGCCAGTCGACCGCACGATGTACGCTGATAACTCACCCGGCGCCACGTTAGGAATGGTCGGACTTCCCGCGATTGCGGTGTTCGTCGAATCGACGAGATAGTTGTCGATGGCGATCGCGCTGGAGTTCCCTGTACGGACAGCGATCTGTCCAGCGGCGGGGGTCGGCGGCGTGTCATTGATCATCACGAACTTCACCGAGCCCGGAGTCCGCGCGCTGCCCGTCAGCAGCAGCGTATATCTGCCATCCGCGGCAAATGTTATCGTCTCGTCATCGATCGGATTAGAAGCGATCGCCTGATTTTGGCTGGTAACGAATACCCGGAAATGACGGTCCTTCGCTTCGGTCGGCTGGTACTCGGTTGCTCCGCGGTACGCGAGGGCGTTGGCAACCGGGGAGAATTGAACCTGATCGATCGCGCGGAAGTCGAGGGCGCTGGTGTCGTTGACGGCGTTGATGAAGCGAACGCCGGCCAGTGCGGGGAATGAGGGATCAGTCACTTTGTCCGAGCCACACCCCGCGATTGCAACGACAGCGACGAACAGCGCAACGAGACGAGAAAGACGCATTAGCAGTACTCCAGAAAAAGGCTGGTGGTTAACGAATGTTCATCGACGTTGGAAAACATGCTATGAACCCTCCGGTGGAACCGTGGGCGGGTCCTTGTCTGGACTGGACGAGCCAAAAAGAGACCTACTCAGGATGAATGCGAGCACGCCGGCGGCAGCGGCCGCGACAACGAGCCCGGTTTTGCTGCGCGAGAATCTCCGCTCTCTCGCCTCCTGAACCATTGAAGTTCCTACGCTGAGCGGCTCGCCCGACCATACGTTGGTGCCTCCATTGAAGTAACGCACAGAGCGAACAGCGATCACGTAGGCCGAATCATTCTTCGCCCTGAGCTTTCCCTCGATTGTCTGTGCAGACGGACCAACGCTCTGGCCCAAGCTGACACGTCCCTGATCGTTCAATCCGAGAACCACCTCGGTCCCCGGCTCCGGATTGGCCACCACTGGAGTGAAGGTGTAGCAACCAGACGCAAATCCCAGCAGGAAAACCATCACAAACGCTCCTGCCAGCCGACCGGCCGAGGGAGCTATCGGGCGGGCGCTTTCGCGCCGCCCAACGACTTCCTTCGTAACATCAAGAGACTTCATTGCTGCACCGCTATCTTCAATCCGAATCAGAATCCGTACGTGCTTGCCGCGGCGCGTGCGGTGGTCGTGTAGCTTGCCCTGCCGCGCGCGAAGAGTTCCTGATATGGAATTGGCCACTCGAGTGGTGTGCCCACGGCCAGATCTCCCCAGCCCCGCGAATCGATAAACCATTGCCCGTAACCGATCATGCTGGTCTCCACGCGCTTTTCCCACTTCATCGCCTCGAACACGGTACCGCAGGCGGTTGAGGTGTAAGTCGGCGGCTGCGGCACACGCGGAACACAATCGCGCGTCGACGTAGCAGAGGTCGGCACCTGGTCAGTGATAATTGCCGTCAGCGGGATCGCCTGCAGCGCGGCGCGCGTCCGATATTTGTTGATCAGCGATATCGCCAACCCCGGCTGCCCCGTGCGCAAATATCCCTCGGCGGCAAGCATGTCGTTCTCGGCCAGCGCGAACAACACGTAGGGTCCGTTGCCGCCCGCGGCTCTGATCGCCCAGCTGCGGTGGTTGTCGTAGAACCAAGTGCCCCACGGCTCCGCGGGAGAATCTTCGCCGCTGGGGCGATTGCGGAAGTAGACAATGCTTCCAGTCGGCGTGCCCGCACGACTGGTTCCGGCTGTTGTGGCGAACAAAGCGGGCGTCGTTACGCCGGCCTGCTGGGCAGCCCGCGTTTCACCCGTGGGAAAGCGCCGATCCGGCGTTCTCAGCAGAAATGGCGACCGGGCAGTGATAGCCTGCTGCAGCCAGGTGTCATATGCGCCGGTCGTATCGGCCATTCCCAGAATGAACGGGGTCATCTGACTCCAGGTCGTGGAGACCGACATCTGGGAGATGGTCGCGCTCGCCCAACCAGTGACAACGTTCGCCTGAACCGTGAAGTCGGAGGTAATTCCATTGGTGGCGTCGGCGATGATCGCATTCCAGTCAGCCGCGGCTCTCGCGGTGGGGTTTCGACCGAGTCCTGCGCGGAACTTCGCCTTGTATGACCGAAGGAGCCGGATATAGTTGGCGTTGGTCATGTCGGCGGTCTGTGAAAGCCAGTCGGCGGGTATGCTGGACGACGGCCCGGCGGTAGCAATCACTATGGCCGAGTCGAGATCCTTGAACGCCGCATCCATGACTGCACTCGATACGGACATCGCCGGAATTGCGTAGTTGCCGGTTGCTGGATCCACCGGATCGTTCCCTGTCATGATCGCGGCTGAATCGTAGAACAGCGCCAGGTTGCCCATGGCGTATCCGAGGGTGAAATAGGCGAAGGACTTGGCTCTCGCGTCGCGCGTTACCGTGCCCAACGCGGTGCCGTTGTTCGCGAGAATGAACTTATCCAAAGCCTGAATCGCGGTGGCGGCGAGGCGAGCGTTTCTGCTGAGAAAATCGAAATCTCTGAAATTGCCCGCCGCGACGTTGTTTCCGATCGAGTTGTCGATTGGTGAGCGCGGAATGGAGCCGCGGGTGCCCATGCCAAAGTTTCCAAGCTGTGACGAGCTCTCGAACGACATCGTGATCGTCTGTGTGAAAACGTCGTCGCCGCTTCCGAGCTGGCCGTTGTACATCTGCTCGAAGAGCTTAGAGACCGCGGTTTCGACGTTTCCGGGAGTCGCAAAGACCCCGCCCACGTTTGGCTGCTGTGTGTTGTCCACGCTTAGGGGATTGTCTCGGCAGCCGTTAAGGAGCACCGCCGAAGCAAGTACCGCAGGGGACCACATCCTGACAAAAGTTCTGTGACGCATTACGAACCTCGCTGTAGCTGGAAGTAGGGGATGGGTGAGCCGCGATCGAGTCGCGGCTCACCCCATCGTCTATTTGTTTGCTGCGGATTTAGAACGAAGTCGAGAGTTGGAACGTGTACGTGCGCAGGTTCGGGAACCGATATCCGGCTACCGGAGTGAGCGCGGAGGAGTTGAGCGGACCCGTCGTGTTACCGGACTCCGGATCGAACCCTCTGTACTTGGTCCAGGTGTGCAGGTTGCGAGCGACGAAGCCCAGCTTCCAGTCGCCTGTACCGGCGAGAGCGCCGACGCGGTAGCTGACGCTCAGCTCACGCAACTTCACGTAGCTGGCATCTTCGACTGAGAAGGTGCTCGGGCCGAGCGCGTCGTACAGCCCGCCTACGCCAGCGTTGCCGCCCGGAGAGTTCGATGGACCGCGTCTCCAGTAGTAGCCAATTGGCTTTGCGGTCTCAACTGATTTGCCGGTCTGATCGATGTCCTTGCTCTGGAAATCTCCGAGCGACCAGTGGTAGGCGATGTTCCACAGCTTCTGCCCCCTGTAAGCATCGAGAAGTCCGTAGACCGTGAACTTCTTCCAGTCAACGTTCTGCGACAGGCCCCAGTGATATCTCGGGAGTCCGTTGCCCACCGGAACAGTGGCGATGTTGTTGGCCGAATCACGAAGAGTGATCGGCATGCCCCACGTAGTTCTGTTGCCCCACGGTCCCGTCCCCTGCGCTAGGCTGGTGGTCCACAGGTTACGCGTGATACCTTCGGTGAGCTGGTTGCCTGCGCCAACCCAGACAATCAAGCCCTGATCGTTCGCTCGGAAGGCGCTGTTCGGGCCACCGCAGTCCGCGTTGAACGGAGCGGGAAGTTGGCTGCAACTCCTGACGTAATCGAAGCCGTAAATGGTTCCGATCTCTTCGCCTGACCTGAACTTGAAGATGTCGAACGCGTTGGCGGGACCTGGCGTGATCGTTCCGACGAACTGGGGAACGTCGAGGCGGGTCAGTACGCTGCGAGTGCGATCATAGATTACACGGGTCGACCAGTTGAGCGACTCGCGCGTGATGATCGGCACGCTCAGTGTGGCTTCCCACGTCTTGTTGGTAATGACACCGGCATTGATCCACTGGCTGGAGAAGCCCGTCGCCGTCGGCTGCTTGACCGGTAGAATCTGACGGTCGATCACTGCCTTGGCGTAGGAAAGGTTCAATCCAAAACGGTGGAAGACCTCGAGATCGGTCCCGAGCTCCGTTTCTCGATTGATCTCGGGCTTCAGATTCGCGTTGCCCAGGTTGGCGGGGTTGAACGTTCCACCGTTTCCGAGGGTGTAAGTGCCGTACTGTGCATTGAAGCGGGGACGCTGCCCAGTGGTGCCGACAGAGGCTCGAAGCTTGAAGAGACTGAGAGCGTCGGCCATCGGCCACCACGGTTCGCGCGATGCAATCCACGCGAGCGATCCGCGACCGAAGGTCTGCCAGCGATTTCCGGCTCCGAAGAGCGAGCTTCCGTCGCGTCGTACGAGACCGCCGATGACGTAGCGATCCTTGTAATCGAGGTCCACGCCAGTGAAGAAGCCCATGTCACGAATGGCCTGGGTGCCGGACGAGATTGAGAAATTCTTTGTAGCGGCATCGGCCGATTCCAGCCCGCCGATGACGATATCCGTTCCGCTCAACGAGTCTGCCCGCAAGGTCTGATCGGAATACACGTACCGAGTCGAGAACGTAGCGTTCAGGTCGTTGAAGAAAGTACGAGTGGCCGACCCGGCCAGTGCGGTGGTGAAGGTCTCATTGTCGAGGCCGCCATTTTGAATGAACCCGGCGGAAGTGCTCGGTGCTGCTGCTGTCACACGCCAACCCTTGTCACGCATCTGGAGCGTGTAAGCGGTGGAGCGATCGTATCCGGCGTTGGCCTCGAGGCTGAGCCAGTCGACCGGCGTATAGCGGAATGAGGTGCCACCGACGAATCTGGTGCCGCGATCGGTGCGCTTGTTGTACGCCGTGGAGTACAGCGGGTTGAAGTTCTGCGTGCCCTGATCGAGCGGATTCTGGCGGACTACGATGCGACCCAGGTTGTCCGTTGCCAGCATGTCGGACTGCCACGGCGCGCGGGTGAGGTTGAACCAAGTGCCCGCGGTGCCAGAGGTCTCGTCGAAGTTCGCCGCGTGATCGATGGTCTGACTATAGTAAGAGTTGACGTTGGCGCTGATACGATCCCCAAAGCGCTGATCCACGTTCACGCGAGCCGAGTTCCGTGTAAACCCGGGAAGGAACTTGATGGCCCCTTCCTGCACGAGGTTCGACAAACTGGCGTACACTCCGGTATTTCCGACCTTCCCGCGCATGTCAAGGTTGGTGTTCGCGTATTTTGACGGACTCACTACCTGGCCAACTGGATCGCGAAGGTGCTGCCATGGAGTCGTCAGGTACAGACCGGTCAGCGCTGCGTAGTTGGGCGCGACACCGATTCCGAAGTCTCTGAGGAATTTCTGCGGCGGGAGGGAGAAGTCTTCGCCCGAATTATTGATGCGCTGAACTTCCTGATCCCAGTCGATGTAGCGTCCGCAGGGGGAGCCGCCCACGACTTCGGTAGTGCAGAAAAGCTGCCCCGTCGGATCGGTTGCGAGAGCCGTTCTGGTCGCGAGCGGAAACGCGCGCTCGATATCGCTGGTGCCCAGCTCGGTGCGCAAGCCGAAGCGCACGCCTTCCGGCGCGTTCTTGCCGCTCTTCGTCGTAATGTTGATGACACCGGCACCGGCGCGCGCACCATAAAGCGACGCGGCCGCTGCACCTTTCACGACCTCGACGTTCTCGATGTCGTTGGGGTTAATGTCCGGAAGCCCACCCGAGAGCGGGACGCCATCTAGAAGATAGAGGGGCTGCTGTGTACGCCCGGTCGCGTTGAGCGAAACCGGTCCGCGCAGAACGATCGAGGGCGCAGCACCTGGGCGCCCGCTTGCATTCACTATCAACGCGCCAGGGATTTTGCCCTGAAGCTGCGTAAGCGGGTTTGATCCCGACACGGGCATCTGGGTCGTGTCGACGCGGGTCACGGTGAAAGGCAGCTTGATCTGCTCAGTCGCTCTCGTGACGCCGGTCACTACGACCGCGCTCAGCTCGGTGAGATCCCTCTTGAGATTGAAGTCGAAGGACTGCGAACCGGAGCTGAGTGTCATCGGAGTGGCGCTCGGCTGGTATCCGATCGCGCGCGCCCTCAGCACGATGGCCTGTCCACGGACGCGGGCCCCCGGAACGGTGATCGCGTATGCGCCCGACTGATTCGTCGCGACCGAGATATTCAGCTCGGGGACAAATACGTTGGCGCCGGCGAGCGGCTGACCCTGATCCGAGATCACGCGCCCGGTAAGTACCGCCGCCTGACCTTGCGCCAGCGCCGGCGAAACAACAGCCAGCACCAAGAGCGCGCTAAAGAGAACTCTCGTAGAACGGAATAGTTTCGTCATGCGTACCTCAGAGGGATTTCAAAGGATCACGAAAGAGACTGACGTATCGGCACCAGGTGAGGTAGGTGCCCCAAAGCTCAGCGAACGGGTGGCGTTCCTCCTTTCCGGGAAAAGGGTGCGCAGCGTGGATTGGTGATTCGAAGTCTGAAAACGCGTAACCTGCAAATGCAAAAAAGGAGAGGCTGACTAGGACGGACGGGTACCCGAGCTAGCAATCTCCTGAATCCACTTTTGGTCGCCTGAGCTGAGGCGTTTTTGGCTGCTCTATCGGCCGCTGAGGGACCGGCCCGATGAGCTGCGCCATACTAATATCTTCGGGCTGCGAACCGCGCAAGGGTTTGTTGTGTCTAAATTCTAATCCGCCCGCGAACGACTGGTTGAAGGCGGCGGACGCTTGCGGGTTACCGAGCTCTCGCCTGCCGGTCCACTGAAAATTCGAACGGCTGCTGGACAAGCTGCCTCACCCTGTGCCCGTTCTTGAGGGCGGGAAGGTAGCTGGCGCTCTCGAGTGCGACGCGGACGGCGTCGGTAAAGAGAGGGGCGGTCGAGGACACGATCCCAACCGTTCCGTCCTCGACCCGGCCCGCGGTATCCACTACGAACTCGGCGATCACGAGGCCGTGGATTCCCGCGGCGAAGAGCGGCGGAGGAAAGCTCAGTTTCAGAAGCTGAGTGGTGTCGAGCTGCGCGCGGCGGTCGACCTGATCCGCGTTGAAAACCGACAGCTGCGCGAGGAGCGCTTCGAGATCAACCGAAGGGGTTGGGGGAAAGCTAATCGGATCGGTATCGGGACCGCGCGACCAAATCAGAATCGTTCCGCAGCTCGACACGTCGCGGGAGTAACTGTAGCGGGCAGGCGCGGTGGTCGAGCCGAGGTAAAGCTCGATACCATGGATGGTGCTGGGCGAGAAGCTGTCCAGATCCACCTCTCCCGACGGCATCGGCGTGCCGTCGATCCACACGAGCGGCCAACAGTTACGCCCACGAAGACGGATGCCCGTGATTCCCCCCCGCAGCCGCACGGCAGTCACTCCTGGAACGTGTTGCAGCAGCTGGGCGAGCATGCGGGGATTCTCGCGGTCGATCTGATCGCGGGTAATGAAGTATCCGTTCGATCTCTTCTCCAGCCGCTCGTAGTAGCCGGCCAGCCGACCGGTGTAGCTCATTCGTCCCGGGCGGATCACTACGGACGGAAGGATCGACACCAGCGGCTTCATCCGGAGCTGCACCGCCGCTTCACCCGACTGCACAACTTCGACGCCGACCTGCGCGGGGGCAAAACCGAGCCGGCGCGCACTCAATGTGCGGGATCCGTACTGGACCCCACCCAGACGGAAAACTCCCTGCGGATCGGTATAAGCGCGCGGCCCGGCCATGCCGTCCACGCTGATCTCAACGCCGAGGAGGGGAACGCCCGCCGAATCTGTGACTGTGCCGGTGATGCTTCCCTGCGCCTGCGAGTGCGCGGCTGCGGCGGAGAAGACGAGCGACCAACCGACTAAAGCGCGCGCCAGCGCTGGCCGACTGCGAGTCGGAGGACTCGCCTGCCTGTGCATTGTGGCGCTGGTGAACATCGATTCCTCCACGCAACGTCGATTGCTTCCAATGTTCGACGCAGATCGCGATGCGGTGCCAAGCATAGCAGTGGTACCCTTACCCGACAATAGTGTTTGACACCGGCACGCCGCAAAGCGACCGAAAGTTGCGACCGCGCGGAGCTCGCGTTATGGTAGGCGCGTGTCGGCATGATGTTCCGGGGCGGCCTTGGACTTTGTTTTCGTGGGAGGACCTCGTGCTTCGCCTTGCTCTGAGAAAAGTCGGACTGCTTTCTGCCGTTCTCACCCTCGCGGCCTGCGCTTCGTCGGGAACTGGATCGAGTGCCGCGCCAGATCGCCTTACCCGGGCCGAGATCACTCACTCCAACGCGAGCACGGCGTACGAGCTGATTAACCGCCTCCGCCCGAATTGGCTGAGGGCAACTGCCGTGGGCTCGATCAGCGGCGGAGCGAGCAGAACCCAGAGTATCCTTGTCTATCTCGACGGCCAACGGCTCGAAGACCTGAACGCCCTCAAGACGATCAGTGCAGCGGGCATCCAGTCGGCCGAATGGATCGATAGCACCCGCGCTGCGACAGTGCTCCGGGACGCTCCTCCCGGTCCAATCGCCGGCGCCATTCTGCTGAAGACCCTGTAAATAGAAGCGGGGCGCAGCAGGCGCTGCGGCCCGGGTTTACTACCGGAAGCCGGTCTTGGTCGGCGTTGCTGGAGGTTGCGGTGGCGCTGGCGGAGTGGCCGGCGACTGCCTCCCATTCTCCTTCGCCGAGTCCCGTGAGGGCTCGCCCGGCTGCAGCATCCCGCTGCTCGACACGAGCTGCGCTGCGAGCACCGTCTGAATCACGCTGGTGATGTTGCTCGTTGCCGACTGGGCTGCACCTCCCTCGGCTGAGTCGCCCGAGATAGTAACCAGCCTCGCCTTGGCCAGCGCATCGGCAATCACGGGAGCGATCTCCGGGATCATCTCGATCTGCCGGTAACGGAAGTAGCTCTCGCCGCCGGCCTTGATCGCTTCATTCACCCTCTGGATGCTCTCCGCGTTCGCTTGCGCAACCGTGGTGATGCGAATCGCTTCGGCTTTGGCGCGTGCCTCCGCGTCGATGCGCATTTTCTCCGCGTCGGCGCGAGCCTGCGCGATCTGGGTCGCCTCCAGCTCGGCAACCCGCTGAATGCCCAGCGCGTTCTGCTTCTTCGCTTCCGCCTCGGCGATGAGGGCCGCGTTGGAGGCTCTCGTCTGTTCCAGCTCGCGCTGCTTATCGGAAATCACCCTCTCCGCCTCGAGCTGCGCATCCTTGGCGCGCCGAGCCTGCTGCGCGGTGACGATGTCGGCGTTGGCCTGGGCTTCGGCGGCCGACTGCCGGCGCCGAGATTCGGCCACCTCGGATTGCACAACCTTGATGTTGAGCGAGTTGAAGATCAGCCCGAGGTCGGTCAGCTCCCGCGAGCACGCCTTGCGGATGATCACCGCGAGTGGATCGTCGTCGTCCTCCATTCCCTGGAGCGCCGCCTCTGCTCCGCGAGTCATCGCCATGGATTGGTCCGCGGCGAGCTGAAGTTCGGTGCGCTGGCTCATGCCGGTGGCGAGCTCCGGCCGGTGGCCTGCGCCGGAGTAAAGTGGTGGCGCGGTCTTGGCCGAGAAAAGCTGATCGTGGGTGAGCAGATTGATGGCGCGCCGGGCGGAGCTGGAGAGAAGATCGATGAGGATGTTCTCCTGATCCGCGGTCTCCTTGGAGAAGAACCGGTTCGCCGCCGTCTTGATCAGAGTGTCGGTGTCGCCGACCGAGACGATCGCGCTGGCTAGAATGCGCACCTTGATCGGCTGCGGGGTCCCGTTGCGGTCGAGATCCGCCGTCTGGTCCGTAATGTCCAGGTCGACGTTGATCGCCTTGCTGGAAAGGGTCGTCCCGGTGGTGAGGAGCGGCACTTCCTTCGACTTGCCCGGGCCGCGATAGATGACCGTGCTGCCCTGCAGCCAGCTCACCATTCGAATCGTTCCCGCGTCTACGTTTCGCAGAAAAGACGAGACGATGAGTGGAATTACACCGAGGACGCCGACGAGCACGGCGGCGACGATGATCAGAGTTTGTGTCATGAGAGTCGGTTCCTTTTAGTAACGGTCGGCGTCCGTCGATTCGGCCTCACCGAGGCCGATACGAGACACCGTACAGCGGTTTCGTTTGCTATCCACTTCTTCGATACGAACGGTATCACCTGCCCGGATCCTTACACCAGCAGCGCGCTCCTCGCCGAGCTGGGTTCCCAATACCTGGACTACCTCGCCGCCAAGCTCCAGCGAGATCAATCCATTTCCGCCGGCATCGAAGCCCGTCACGGCCCGACCCTCTGACATAAGCGCCGATTCCAGAGTCTGGGCTGGACGGGACTCGAAGCGGAAGAGCGAATTGAAGATTGGCCGCACGACCAGAGCTTCGAATGCAACTCCACCGGCGACAGCGATCGGGAGTGCCAGCACCGGCCCGACCAGCCGCTCCACGATCAAACCCGTACCACCGAACCCCACCAGAAAATTGAACATCACTCGCGGAGATAGCCACGACCAAAGATTTGCCTTCCATGCGTCGGAGTGTGGGTGCGCCGAAGCGTGATCGTGCGCCGCATGCATGTGGCCGCCGTGGTGCGATAGCTCGTGCGCGTGACCGCCGACGTGCGCGACTCCGTGCGAAGACCCGATCGCATGGCCGTGCGAAGCCCCGATGCCGTGCATCTCGTGCCCGGCCGTATCGTGGCTCTGGTGTCCGCCGCCATGGCTGCTGGTAAAACCCAGGAAGGCCATGGCGGCCATACCCGCGGCTCCGAGAACCACGCAGAAGATGTAGAGATCCATTGCTGAGGCGGCGGAAAGGACGCTTGATAGCTGACTGCAATTTATAGCACTACTATACTGCTATGGGCTTTCGCCGGTACGCCACTCTCTTGACCATCGCGGCGTTGTCGTTTGCGTCGTGCCGTGCCAAGCTTCCGTCCCCCGGTCCGGTGGAGGAAGCTCCCGGTGAGATTTCGATCCAGGTGGTCAACCGCAATCGGATCGACGTCATGGTATACGTCAGTCATGACGGCATACGCAACCGTCTTGGTCTCGCGATCGCATCCACGACCACGGACTTCACACTCGCGCTACGAACGCTCGGTGCCGGTCGCGAGTATCGGCTGATCGGCGATCCGTTGGGTGTGCGGATCGTGATCACCACCGAGACATTGTTTGCCCGGTCCGGTGATGAGGTGATCTGGTCGCTCGAAGACAGCTTCGCCCGGTCTACAGTGGTCGTGCACTGACCTCAGCGCGGGCCGCCTCCGGTTCCCGTCGAGCCTCCAGGAGCTGTGGCGCCTCCGGCTCCCCCAAAAGCGCGTTTCACCGCGACCATCGCTATAGTCGTGGCGGCAGCAAAGAGCGTGGTGCGGGCCCGCGAAAAGCGCCGCTCCATGATTGTCGACACTAGCGTGTGGGGGATATACACGGGCTCACCCCTCCAGTCGCTCGCTATTCCGTCACGCCGCCGGACTCCCGAAACTGAAACCACATAGCGGGCGGCAGAATCAGCCACGAGCTTGCCGTCGACGGCATCGATTCCGTAACCGACCTGGGGCGCGAGGACGACAGCTCCGGAGTCCGTGATCGAGAGCTGAATCTGGTGCCCGGTGAGATTCGACGCCGTCGGTTGGTAATAGCCGTAACAACCAGTGGCGCCAAACCCCGTTAGCGTCATGAGCGCCGCGATCGTGTGGGATCTCGAGTTGCGCATTGAAAAATCAGACGCGAAGTGGAGGAGCCGGAGCGATGATAGCAGCTCCGGGCACCTCCAGCTTCATCAGTAAGAGTCTAGCAGGCCGCCGGGTCGTTGGCATTGCGGCCCGTGTTCAACGTGGGGCCTGGATCGGGCGGCGTGTTCGTGTTTGTCTGCACCTCTGTGAAGCCATAGGGAATCCTGCCGGGAACTACCGAACGGCCGAGTGCCGGCGTCAGCACCGGCAGACAGGTCCGCTTGTAGTCGTTCCAGTACTCGATATTCTGGAAGAGCGCGATGTACTTCTCGGTCATGATGTCGGCGAGCGTCGGTGCCGGAATGAGCGATTTTCCATAGCGCGCCCGAACGTTGTTCAGCGCGATCGCCGCGTTCCCAATATCTCCGGCGCGGAAGGCTGTCTCGGCGAGAATCAGCTGATTCTCGTCGTAGGTTATGATCGGCTGCCCGAACGTCGGGACGTTCCGGTTGGAGTTTGCAATTGGCGACGGCTCTCCGACTGTTTGTTGTGTCGCTACGTCGTAGCCGCCGTAACCTCCGGTTGAATTCGTTCCGAAGTAGTCCGGCAGCCGCGGATCGTTCTGCGCCTTCATGATCTGCACGAGCCGCGAGCCCGCCACGAGGTCCTGCCCGAAAGATGTGAGCTGGAACTGCAGCCACATATTCCGTTCCGACGTCGCCTCGGAATGCAGCGTCTTCCAGTCGTTTGCCGGCGCACTGATTCCGGCCTGAGCTTCGGTGCGCGCCAATGCGTATTGCGACACGCCCCGTACCTCGGCCAAATGGAGGTAGATTCGCGCTCTCAACGTGTGAGCGGCCTGAATCCATTTGACCTTGTCACCGGCATAAACCAGGTCATAGGCTCCCGGGCCGTTGCCGCTTCCGTTCAGGTCAGCGATGGCCTGGGTCAGCAGGGCCAGCAAATCATCGTAGATCTGGAGCTGCGGATCGAACGCCGGCGTCGTGGAGACGACGGCTTCACGATAGGGAATGCTACCCCAGTTGTCCGCGCCAAACAGCATGTTCATCGCCTCGAGAACTTCGAGAACGCCCTTGTACTGCTTGTCCGGAATGGCATCGGCGCGGGCTTCCGCATCCTTGATCGCGAGCAGTCCACCAGCCGTGTAGATGCTCGAGAACGAGCCATCAAAGCTGTTATTGGTGATCGTATAGGTGCCTTGTACTTCGACGAACCGTCCAGCGGTTCCCGCGCACTGCTGCATCCACTCGCAAATGAGCATCGCGACTGGGCCTTCCTGCTGGCCAAAGATGTTGGCCTCGATTCCGCTGAGGAGCTGATTCACGGTGGCTACCGTCGGAGCATTCGGATCGGCCACAGCCTTGTCGGCATCCAGAAAGCTGCTGCACCCCGACAGGCCGGCGACTAATCCGAGTCCGGCAGCGGTATATAGTATGTGTCGTTGCATTGGTTGGTCCTCGCGCCTAGCGGTTGAGCGTCAGCGTAACCACCACCGAGCGCGTGAGGGGAAGATTGAAGTAGTCGGAACCACCTACACGATCGTACGTCTGTCCGGTGGTCGTCTCCGGATCCAGCCCTGTATACTTCGTCCAGGTCTTAAGGTTCCGGCCCGATACGCGCACGTCCAGACTGGACATCCCGAGCGAGCGGCTCACCCATGGTTGGGTGAAGCTGTACGCAATCGAGACCTCTCGCAGCTTGACGTAGCCGCCGTCTTCCATGCACGGCTCGTCGATTGAGGTGAATGGGCATGCCGCGAGACTACTGTTGCGATACCAGTTCTCGCCGATAGGGATCTGGGCGCCAGCACCAGGGCCGACTACAGGTCCGGGGAACCAGTTGGCATCGCCGAAGGCGTGCACGTTCCCGGTGCAATCCGCATTGGTTGGACCGGTACAGGTCGCCCGTCCTTCCGTCTCCTTGTGCGTTCCGTAACTCCACAGCGCCCCCTTGGTGCCGTTCCACATTACTCCGCCCTTCTTGATGTCGACGAGTCCGGAGAGCGCGAATTTGCCGAAGCGGAAGGTGCTGTGAACGTTTCCTGTCCACTTTGGATTGGGATCACCAAGGATGCGAAGCTTCGTGTCTTCGCACGGCATCCCGTTCTCATAGCAGTTGCTGCCATCGTCGATATAGAGCGCGCCCTTCGGCTTGCCGGCGCAGTACGTCGCGAGGCTGACTCCGGGCACCGCGTCGTCGTCGCTGATTCCGCAGCGCACCCACCCCTCTCCGCGGATCGCACCAATCGGGGAGCCGATCTGGAACACGTTGCCTGTGAACGCTCCCGGTATATAAAGGAACTGCGCTCCTATGAGCGTGTCGACCCTGGAGTGGTTGTTCGCCCATCCTATGCCGACGTCCCACGCGTAATTGCTACGAGTGAGCGGTCGCAGGTTGAGCTGGAGCTCGGTGCCAGAGTTCCGAAGCTTCCCGGCGTTTTTCGCCTCGCTCGAGTAGCCCGATGATGGCGGAATCGGCGTAACGAGAATGACGTCGGAGGTCTTCGAGCTGTACCAGGTCGCGCTGAGATCAGCCTTCTCGCCGAGGAAGCCGATATCGAATCCTGCCTCTGCTTCCCGGGTGCGCTCAGGCTTGAGCGAGGTAGCCGGCTTGGTGAAGGTGAAGAACAGTCCACCGCGGCCGCTTTGCGTCGGCGTGAATCCAGTGCCTTGCGCTATTCCGCCGACGAGGTTGGTACCGCTGAACGTGACGGAGCTGAGATATGGCTGCGGCTCGTTGCCTGCCTCGCCGTAGGAGAAGCGCAATTTCCCGAAGGTGAAGCCCGGTGGCTGGTAGGTGTTCGTGAACGTCCATGCAGCGCTCGCCTTCGGGAATACCGCGCAGCGATTGGATTTGCCGAATGTCGTGGAGCAATCGTCCCGCAACGCTCCTGTGAGGTAGAGCTGGTTTATGAGATCCAGCTGCAACTGACCGAACACCGAGGCGTTGTGAACCTGCGTCTGGTAGTCGCTCGGCGGATCACGTGAGAGCGTGTTGAGCACGCTGAACGGAGTTGGTGCGATCAGGGTGCGACCCACCACCGAGAAGGTGCGGAAGTTCCGGGCGTTGAGGTTCTGACCGAGTGTAAGATTCACGCCAACTGCGTCGGAGAACTTGTGGGTTGCCGTCGCGGTCAGGCTGTGGTCGATCTGGTAGTTGATGACTTTGCCTTCGGTGATACGTCCGCCGGCGGCAACATCCGAGCACTCAGCTGGGCATCCTTCGAGCCGCTCGTCGTTGGTGTAATCCGCGCCGAGGGAATAGTTGAACTTGAGCCACTCGGCGGCCTGATAATCGGCGGTGATATTTCCGAATGAGCGAGCTGCCTGCTGCTGATTCAGCTCGTCATTGAGAGTGTAGAACGGATTGTTGAAGCCGCGGGACTGGCCGGCCGTGGTCGCATCCGGGTTCTGCATTCGATACGACCGATGCAATCCGGAAGTCGGATCCAGAAACACCGTGTTGTTGAACTCCGGCGGCGTACGCAATAAGCCGAGGAGCAGGCCGTTTACATTGTTGCCGCGCTGAGTGAAATGACCACGCGTGTCAGCGTAGGAAAAGTTACCGCCGAGCTGCAGCCCTTCCGTCAACCTGTGGGTCGCGTTCAGGCGGACAGTGGAACGGTTGAAATAATTGTTCGGGCCCACGAACACGCCCTGGTTGCGCATGCTGCCACCCGAGAGGAAGAACGTCGTGCGCTCGCTTCCTCCGGAAACCGTAACTGTATTGTCGGCAATATGGCCGCTGCGAAACGCTTCGGTTGCGTGATCGTAGACCGAGGTGCCGGCAGCGAGTTTCGGGCCCCAGCTTCGGGTACAGGTGCTCTTGCCGATGTCTTCGCATGGGAGGGCCGACTTATTGAATCGGCCCTGCGACCAGGTTGACTGCAATGGATAATCCCGAGTGACCTCGTCATTCGAGTACGAGCTCCGCAGCTGATAGCGCGTCGCGCCCCCGCGGCCGTGTTTGGTGGTGATGAGAATGACGCCGTTGGCGGCACGAGCACCGTAAATCGCGGCGGCGGCGGCGCCCTTCAGGATCTCGACGTTCTCGATGTCGTCGGAATTGATGTCGACCATCCGGTTCGGCGCCGAAGTGCCCTCGAACTCACCGCCCACATCCTGGCCACCGACGCCGGTGCCGCCAGCATCGATCGGATTAAAATTCGTCGACGAGAAGGTGTAGTTCGTGACGGGAACGCCGTCGATGATGAAGAGCGGCTCTACGTTGCCGTTCAGTGTGCGCAACCCGCGGATCTGGATCCGCGAATTCGCGCCGGGATCGCCGGCGGTTTGGGAGACCTGGACATTCGGCGCCTTCCCCGCCAGCGCCTGCACCAGGTTGGGTTCGTTCGCCTTCTGAATCAAGTCGGGCGAGACAACGTTGCGCACGCTGCCAAGGCGCTCGACGGTGCTTGTCGTTCCGGCGCCAGTGACTACTACCTCGCCGAGCTGCAGCGGGTTCGCTGGGAGGGATATATCCTGCGAGACCGTTCCGGGGGTGAGCGCGATCCGGCTGGATTGGGAACGATATCCGATCCGACGCGCGGTGATGGTGACGGACTGACCAGTGACGCGCGCACCGGGAATGGTGATGGAATATCGTCCGTCATCCCGGGTGACTGCCCCGACCCCGAGCTCCGGGATCGACACTGTGACGTCCGACAGAGCGCCTCGATTCTCTGCCGTGACGCGCCCGCTAACCACCGTCGCCTGGGCAATAGCTGCCGCCGGCGTTAGCGCGAGAGCCAACGTCCCTAACACAAATCTGTACCGCATAGAACCTCCAGCGTGCCGTTCGTGGAACGGGAGTGAGATATCGCGTCGTGAGGAACACCACGCTGGAAGCGTGGAGCCCGCAACGCAGCGAACGATACCCTGCAGGATGAGAAATCCTGAGCGCCTCTCTCTGCGCAGAGAATCCTCAAGCTCGGAGATGCTTACGAGCGCCAGAAAGAATTGTCAAGGAGGAGGCTTCGACTTGGAAGTGATTTCAACCACATCAGTGGCCCGATCAAACAGACGATCGAACGCACGAATCTGCGGTAATAAAACAAAAGCCACACCGCTGACGCGGTGTGGCTTCAGTTGCGAACGGTGGACTCCCTATATCTCTTCGGGCACCGCAACGGCCTCCGGCAGCGCGAAGTCCGACTCCGTATCGCTCGCCAGTATCTCGGCGATCGTCGGCTCGGGCGGGAGCTCCGGCGCTAGTGGCACCGGCGCTCCCTCAATCTCCACTTCCTGGTAGCGGTACATGCCTGTGCCGGCCGGGATCAGGTGACCGATGATGATGTTCTCCTTGAGTCCGAGCAGCTCGTCCCGCGCGCCGCGGATCGCGGCGTCGGTGAGAACTCGCGTCGTCTCCTGGAAGCTCGCCGCCGAGATGAAGGACTGGGTCGTGAGGCTGGCCTTGGTGATTCCGAGAAGCAGCGGCTCCGAGGCTGCTGCCTTCTCCTTCTTCTTCTTGGCCCTGTCGTTGGCGTCCCGGAAGGTCTGCTTGTCGACGTGCTCACCTTCGAGGAACTCCGTCTCTCCGCTCTCGAGGACGCGCACCTTCTGCAGCATCTGCCGCACGATCACGCCAATGTGCTTGTCGTTGATCTTCACGCCCTGCAGGCGGTAAACCTCCTGCACTTCGTTGAGCAGATACTCCTGAACCGCGCGCGGTCCCTTGATACGGAGAATGTCATGCGGATTCACCGGACCTTCGGAGAGGCGGTCTCCCGCTCTCACCCAGTCGCCGGCGTGCACCCGAAGGTGCTTGCCGGCCGCGATCTCGTACAGCTGCCCCGGATCCTCTGTATCCACCGGCGTGTCCTTCGGCACGACTCTGATCTCGCGCTTGCCGCGCTTGATGTCGCCGAATCTCACCTCACCATCGATCTCTGAGATCGTAGCAGGATCCTTGGGACGGCGCGCCTCGAACAGCTCGGCCACCCGCGGCAGACCACCGGTGATGTCGCGAGTCTTGTACGCCTCTCGTGAGATTTTGGCGATGATCGTTCCAGCACTGATCTTCTTGCCATCCTCGACCGTGAGCTGCGCACCCACCGGAATCACGAAGTCTCTCAGGCGCTTTTCCTTGCCGCCCTTGATCTCAACGATCTCGATGTGCGGATGCAGCTTCTTCTCCTTGTCTTCGATGACGACGGTCTGGCGGAGACCGGTGAGCTCGTCGAGCTCCTCGGACACCGACTCGCCCGGAATCAGGTCGACGAAGCGGAGCGTTCCCTCAACGTCGGCGATGATCGGGTTGGTGTACGGATCCCAGGTGAAGATGATCTGATCCTTCTTTACCTCGGCGCCGTCCTTCACCATCAGGGTGGCGCCGAGCGGGACCTGCAGACGCGCGCCAACGCTGGCGTTGCGCTCGCCAGAGCTCTTGATCGTGAGCTCACCCTCGTACGAGGTGACGATCTGCACTCCTTCAGAGTTGGTGACGCTGACGAGCCGGTCGCCATACTCGATTGTCCCCGAGACCTTCGACTTGCGCGCGGTCTGCTCGGCGATACGTGCCGCGGTTCCGCCAATGTGGAAGGTGCGGAGCGTGAGCTGAGTTCCCGGCTCGCCGATGGACTGGGCGGCGATGATACCGACCGCTTCGCCCTTATCGACCATTGCCATGGTCGCGAGGTTGCGGCCATAGCACATCTGGCAGAGGCCGCGCTTTGCCTCACAGGTGAGAACGCTGCGGATCTTGACCGTCTCGAGACCAGATTCCTCGATACCGGCTGCCATGTCCTCGTCGATGAGCTGACCGGCCTCGACCAGCAGCGTGCGCTGGCCGGACTCGTCGATCTCGTGAACATCATAGATGTCTTCGGCGGCCACGGTGCCGACGATACGTTCGGCCAGCGGCTCGATGATGTCCTCGCCTTCCTTCAGCGCTCCGACTTCGAGGCCAAGGATGGTTCCGCAATCTTCTTCAGTGATCGTCACATCCTGCGCGACGTCGACGAGGCGGCGGGTGAGGTAGCCGGCGTCCGCGGTCTTGAGCGCGGTGTCGGCGAGACCCTTACGTGCACCGTGAGTGGAGATGAAGTACTCGAGCACGGACAGTCCTTCCCGGAAGTTCGACTTGATCGGGCTTTCGATGATCTCGCCGATGCCTCCGGTCAATTTCTTCTGCGGCTTCGCCATCAGTCCCCGCATACCGGCGAGCTGACGGATCTGGTCGCGCGATCCACGGGAACCGGAGTCGAACATCATGAACACTGGATTGAATCCGTCCGCTGATTCGCGCATCGCGCGAACCATCGCGTCGGCCACATCGTTATTTGCGTGCGTCCAGGTGTCGATCACCTTGTTGTAGCGCTCGCCGTTCGTGATGTTGCCGGTTTGATAGGCTTTCTGGAATCTGTTGACGCGCTCCTCGGCCTCGCTGAGCAGAGTCTCCTTCTCGGCGGGGATGTGGAGGTCTTCGATTCCGATCGAGACACCGCCGCGAGTGGCATAGCGGAACCCGAACTCCTTGAGTCGATCGAGAAACGGAACGGTGCCCTGCAGCCCGCTCCTTCGATAGCTCTCGAAGACCAGCTCGCCCAGCGCCTTCTTTTTCATCTCCCGGTTCTGGAACGGAATCTCCTTCGGGATGATTGCATTGAACAGCACGCGCCCAACCGTCGTGTCCACCCACCGCTTTCCTTCGACGTCCTGCACGAAGAAGCGAATCGGCGTGTGGAAGGTCACGCGGTCCTGCGACAGCGCGAGCTCCACCTCCGCGACGCTGACGTAAGACTTTCCTGTCCTTCCGTTCTTGGCGGTGTTCTGATCGAAGCCCGGGGGTGCCTTGGTAGCGAAGTAGCAGCCCAGCACGATGTCCTGGCTTGGCTCGGCGACCGGACGCCCATCCGACGGCTTGAGAATGTTGTTCGATGACAGCATGAGCAGGCGGCACTCGAGCTGAGCCTCGAATGAAAGCGGAACGTGCACGGCCATCTGATCACCGTCGAAGTCCGCGTTGAACGCGGCGCAGACGAGCGGGTGAATTCTGATCGCCTTTCCTTCCACGAGCACCGGCTCGAAAGCCTGGATGCCGAGTCGGTGAAGGGTCGGCGCACGGTTCAAGAGCACCGGGTGGTCGCGAATGATCTCCTCAAGAATCTCATAAACTTCCGGAGACTCCTTTTCGACGATCTTCTTCGCGCGCTTCACCGTCTCGGCGATTCCCTTCTCGACGAGCTTGTGAATGATGAACGGCTTGAAGAGCTCGAGTGCCATCGCCTTCGGCAGACCACACTGGTGAAGCTTGAGCTCTGGACCGACGACGATGACCGAGCGGCCGGAGTAGTCGACGCGCTTTCCGAGCAGGTTCTGACGGAAGCGCCCCTGCTTGCCCTTGAGCATGTCGGACAACGACTTGAGCGGACGCTTGCCGCGACCACGGATCGCCTTGGAGCGGCGGCCGTTGTCGAACAGAGCATCGACAGCTTCCTGAAGCATTCTCTTCTCGTTGCGGAGAATGACCTCAGGGGCGCGGTGCGAGATCAGCTTCATCAACCGGTTGTTGCGATTGATGACGCGGCGATAGAGATCGTTGAGGTCCGACGTGGCAAAACGGCCACCGTCGAGTGGAACGAGCGGACGCAGGTCCGGCGGAATTACCGGAATGACGTCCATGATCAGCCACTCGGCCTTGTTGCGCTCTTGGCCTGAATCGCCGGAGTTGCGGAAGGCGTCGACGACCTTGAGCCGCTTGAGCATCTGCTTCTTGCGATGCTGCGAGCCTTCGTCGACGAGACCTGCGCGCAGCTCTTCGGCGACCTTGTCGACGTCGATGCGCTTCAGCAGCTCGCGAACGGCGGGGGCGCCGATGTCGGCGAAGAACGCGTTATCGCCTTCTTCCTTGGCCTTCTGGCGGAGAAAGAAGTACTCGTCTTCGGTGAGAAGTGAGTTGTTCTCGATCGGGCGGCCCGGGCTATCCGGGATCGCCATGTTCTCCGGCACCGACTCCTGCTTGCCCGCGTCGATGACGACGTAGTTCGAGTAGTAGATGACCTTCTCGAGATCACGCAGCGTCAGATCGACGAGATTGCCCATGGGGCTGGGCAGGGTCTTGAAGAACCAGATGTGCGCGACGGGTACGGCGAGCTCGATGTGACCCATGCGCTCGCGACGAACGCGGCTCAGGGTGACTTCGACGCCGCAGCGATCGCAGATCACACCACGATAACGGATGCGCTTGTATTTGCCGCAGTGGCATTCCCAGTCCTTGACCGGACCGAAGATGCGCTCGCAGAACAAGCCGTCCTTCTCGGGCTTGAACGAGCGGTAGTTGATGGTCTCGGGCTTCAGAACCTCGCCCCACGACCACCAGGTGCGGAGGCCGGCCATCTCCAGCCGCTCCCGCTCCTTGGAATCCTTCGGGCCGCGCATCTCTTCGGGCGAAGCGATGCGGACCTGGATGTAATCGAATGAAGACGCGCGAGTCTCTCGCGTGCTGCGAAAATCAATCATAAATTATACCTCGCTCCCGTTGCCGTTTCTGGAGCCGATGTTGCCGAGGCCGTAGCCGCTGGTCGCGTTCGCTCCCATGCTGACGTGGATTCCCAGCGCCTTCAGCTCCTGAACGAGCACGTTGAAGGACTCCGGAATTCCGGGCTCGGGAAGGTTCTGTCCCTTCACGATCGCCTCGTAAACCCTGCTGCGGCCGTTCACATCGTCAGACTTGACGGTGAGAATCTCCTGCAGCGTATGTGCAGCGCCGTAAGCCTCGAGTGCCCAAACTTCCATCTCTCCGAAGCGCTGTCCGCCGAACTGCGCCTTACCGGCCAACGGCTGCTGCGTGACGAGAGAGTAGGGTCCGATGCTCCGCGCGTGAATCTTGTCGTCCACCAGGTGAGAGAGCTTGAGCATGTAGATCTCGCCCACGGTGACCGCGTTCGAGAACAGCTCTCCGGTCCGGCCATCGCGCAGCCTGACCTTTCCACCCGCGGAGATGCCGGCCAGACGCATCAGCTCGAGAGCTGCCGCGTCCACGTCGACGTCCGACTTCTTGGCTCCAAGCGCGCCAGCTAGTGCCGGCAGCTCCTGACTCGCCAGCACCGAAGCGGGATCGGTGTTTCTCTTCTTCTCGATCTGCGTTCCGACCGCCTTGTACTGAGCGCGAGCGGCTGGCTCGTACTCCTCGTCGCCCGACGCCTCGGCGTGGAACGCGATCTGATTGTTGATCTCAACCGTGTCGCGCTCTGCCAGCTCGCGTGCAGCGGCAGTGATGAAGTCGCGGATGCGGTTGTACACATCGCGCGTCTCGGCCGATACGCCGCGTGCAGCCAGCGCATCGATCGTCGCGTCGGAGAGCAGCTCGACGCGCTCGCCGTACCGTGCACCGGCCTTCACGTCAGCCACGATGCCCTTGATCTCTTCGTCCGAGATCCTGACGCCTTCGACCTTGAGGTCGAGCGCATCACGAACCCAGGTGACTGCCGCAAGCTTGAGCAGCAATCCGATCTCGCGCTCGTTCGCGCCCTGGAACACCGGAGTCTTGGCGTAGAAGCCGAGCAGACGCGCGGCCCACCCAAGGTGGGTCTCGAGAATCTGTCCGACGTTCATACGGCTCGGCACGCCGAGCGGGTTGAGAACGATGTCGACCGGACGGCCGTCGGGAAGGAAAGGCATATCCTCCTCGGGAACGATGCGGGCAACGATACCCTTGTTGCCGTGGCGTCCAGCCATCTTGTCGCCGACCGAGACCTTTCTCTTCTCGGCCATGTAAACCTTCACGAGCTGAATGACGCCCGGCGGCAGCTCATCCGGCTGCAGCACGCGATCAATCCGCTCCTCGGCCTTCTCTTCGAGTTTCGCTTTCTCTTCGTTGGCCAGATCGATGATGGTGCGGATGCGCTCGTTCATCTTCTTGTCTTCGACTCTGAACGTCTTCAAATCCAGACTCGAAATCTTGAGGTCGCTCAGCAACTGCCCCGTGAGCTTGGTGCCGGAAGGAATCGCTTCCTCAACGGTGCCCGACTTGAGCGCCAGCGAAACGACCTGGCCCTCGAGCAGATCCATGAGCTCGGCGTCACGGACTTCGTTGACGCGGATCTTCTCCTCGCCCTCGAGTCTCCGGATGTCACCGATTCTCTCGCCGCGATCCTTCTCGACGACCTGGTCTTCGATGCGTGAGAAGATCTTCACGTCGATTACCACGCCTTCCATTCCCGGCGGAACCTTGAGGGACGAATCCTTCACGTCCTTCGCCTTCTCGCCGAAGATTGCTGTCAACAGCTTCTCTTCGGGAGAGAGCTCAGTCTCGACATTCGGCGTGATCTTGCCGACGAGGATGTCGCCGGGCTTGACGTGCGCGCCAATGCGTACGATTCCACGCTCGTCGAGGTCCGAGAGTGCTTCCTCGGCCACGTTCGGAATTTCACGCGTGATTTCTTCCTGGCCGCGCTTGGTGTCGCGGACGTGCAGCTCGAGCTCCTGGATGTGGATCGACGAATAGACGTCGTCCTTCACCAG